>NZ_LASY01000146.1:0-10095 GCF_000973155.1 Grimontia sp. AD028
ATGTAGGCTAGCTACACATCGAAGCCTCTGCCTTGTATAAAGTCCCCAAAAAATGCTGCAAAAATCATCACCAAAGGTCAACAGACCCTAAGTTATCAGAGATGAAGATACCGTTTTACCTCCCAACAATCGAGAGAGATAAAACGGCATTACGAAACAATTTCTACCGAGAAGGATCGACGCGGTTGCCGCGCATGCCGTTCACACGAAACCAGCCTGCAATGCTGTAACGCTCTCGGTTGGTCGGAAGTACCTCATGGGGAAACTCTTCCGACAGGAACACCAGCAAACGTCCTGCTTTTGGCCAGAGGGTATTGAGATGATTATCGTTGATATCATAAATCACAATCTCGCCACCATCTTCATCCGCCCACTCATCATTGAGGTACATCACCGTGGTTAAACGGCGGTTGGAGCGGCCTTCGAAAGTATCGAGGTGTTTTTGATAGAAATCGCCGATGTCGTAACGCGCGAAGTGCGCTTCATACTCGAACAAACCCAAAAAGAAGTGGCGGTTGACGTCGTTCTTTATCGCTTCCATTCGAGAGAGAAAATCGTCCGAGGCAGGATGCTTTCCGCGTTCCAGCCAGGAAATCTTGTCACTACGGATTTGTTTGTTGGTATGGTGCTGCAGGTGTCGTCCGATGCCAGCAGGTTTCATGCTTTCAGGAATAGCATCACGAAGTTGTTCTACTTCTTCTGCATTCAGGAAATCATCCCACACGTACCAACCTTGGGTATGGAGTGCATCTAATAACTTATCTGTGTTCATTGTCAGCACCTCTAAATACAAGGGGTAGCGAATCTACCCCTTGTGCTAGTGCTGCTTCAAATCACAGATTTTATGAAAAGGATTTAAAAATCTAATCGTGAGTTGGATGTGCCATTAGTTCGCCAGGGCGTCTTCCATTTTGGCTTTCCAGATCGCCATCGCGAGCGCAGGTTTACGCAGCACTTTCGGCGTTGGGATCCAGCCATGATCGATACGTGAGAACACGTCAAAGCGCCCCGCCTGCCCTGCCATTGCTTCAGCAACAACGCGGCCTGCAATATTGGTCAAACCAACGCCATGACCAGTGTAGCCATGGGCTGTATAGATATCGTTACCCAAATGCGAGATTTCCGGCATGTAGCTGCGGGTCACCGCAAACAGACCACCCCAGTGATATTCCATCTTCACGTCACCCAGCTGTGGGAACACTTTCAGCATACGTTGACGCAGGCGCTCCTGACTGTCTGAATACTCGCCATTGAACGGATGGTTCACACCGCCGAACAGAATGCGTCCGTCAGCAGTCGGGCGGAAATAATCCAGACAATTATTCAGATCAGACATCGCCATCTTGTTAGTGATTGGCTGGCGATCGCCAAGCTGCTCAGTCACAGCAATGTAAGAAGCCACAGGCAGCACTTTTGATTGCGCCTTGCGGTGCAGGCCATCAAGGTATGCGTTACAAGCCAACAGAACCTGTTTTGCTTTTACGCTGCCTTTTGCAGTTTTTACCGTGTTAAAGCCTGCGCCTTTTTCCAGTTTGATCACTGGGCTGTTTTCATAGATTTCCGCGCCAACGGAAATAGCCGCTTGCGCCAAACCTAGCGTGTAGTTCAGGGTGTGAACATGACCGCTGTTTGGGTCGAATAAGCCGCCCATGTAACGACGGGTGTTCGCTACCTGCTCAATCTTGTCAGTGTCCCACCACTCGGCAACCGGATAGTTGTAACGACCATGCTTCAGCTCGTGCCAGGATTTCAGTTCTTTCTCCTGACCTTTGTTCAACGCCAGTTCGATGTAACCTTCCTGGAAGTCACAATCGATGTTGAACTCACTGATACGTTCACGAATGATATCGATAGATTCAACGGACAAATCCCAAAGCTGCTTACCCCATTCTGGGCCGTACTCTTCGTCAACTTCGCGAAGACCCAGACAGTAACCCACCAGCGCCTGACCACCATTACGACCTGAGCCACCAAACGCGATGCGTTGACCTTCCAGCACCACCACACTCATGCCCTTCTTACGAAGTTCAATTGCTGCGTTTGTGCCTGTTAAACCCGCGCCGATAATACAAACGTCCGCTTGAATATCACTGCTTAACTCTGGTTGTTCAGGCAAAACATTTGCCGTTGCTTGATAGTAGCTATCGATATACCCGTGTTCTTTCGCCATTTCGCGACTAAATCCTGATAAAAGGGTTAATTAAAAAGACGGCGAATATTCGCACTAAGCCACACGGCAAGCAAGGGATTCTTGCCCCTTCATGAGTCTCAAAAATAACTGCGTTCGTTGATGCTGTGCGTGGTGCACAAAATGTTACCTTTTCAGAGGGATTCTCATTGACAGAGGGGACAAATGTTTTGATGATGCGCGTTCATTTTTCAGCTTGGTATTTACCCAAACTACCTCAAGGCGCTTTTTCAGCGAAAAGACTGGTTTCACAAGGGGTTCTGTGGTTCCGGAGTAAATGGTTCTACTCCACACGGCACTATAAGTGAAGCACGTAGGCGAGAGGAAGGACGTCTGCCTGTGCCTTAAGGTAGTTTGGGTATGCCACTTAAGGATAAAACCAAATGAACCAATATCTTAAAGGGGTGAAAGCGGCAAGCATCGCACTTACCGCAACAGTTTCTTTCAACGTTTCTGCAAACAATGAAGTACTGAATATCTACAACTGGGCCGAGTACATGCCAATGGGTGTGATTAAGGCGTTTGAAAAGGAGTACGATGTTTCAGTTAACTATTCAACGTTTGAAAACAATGAATCCATGTATACCAAGCTGAAGTTGCTTGATGGAAAAGGCTATGACCTTGCGTTTGCATCGACATACTTTATCCAGCGCATGAGCGACGAAGGCATGTTGGCGAAAATCGATAAATCGAAAATCCCACATGTTAAGGACATTATTCCTGGTCTGATGGGTCAACCATTCGACAAAAACAATGACTACTCCCTCCCCTATATCTGGGGCGTGACGGCTATCAGTTACAACGGTGATATCGTTGATGGCAGCAACGTGACTAAATGGGCCGACCTGTGGAACGACGAGTTCGCAGGCCAAATCATGCTGCTCGACGACGTGCGCGATGTTTTCGGCATGGCACTGAAAGCCAAAGGCTACAGCATCAACACCACCAACGAAGACGAGATCAAGGAAGCGTATGAAATGCTGAAAGATCTGCGTCCTAATGTCGTGGTTTACAACTCAGACGCACCGCACGTACCGTTTGTGACGGGCGAAGTCGGTATCGGTCAACAGTGGAACGGTAACGCCTACCTGGCACAAGCTGAAATGGAAAACATCGAGTTTGTTTACCCAGATGAAGGTTCAATTCTTTGGATGGATAACTTCATCATCCCGAAAGGCGCAGAGAAGGTCGACCTGGCACATAAATTCATCGACTTCCTGTTCCGCCCTGAAAACCAAGCGGCAATGGTCGAAGAACTGGGTTACCCAGCACCAAGCAAACGTGCAAAAGAAAAACTGTCTGCGGAATACACTGAGAACAATGTAATTTTCCCATCAGACGAAGATGTTGAAAAAGGCGAATTCACTAACGATGTGGGTGAAGCGGTCAGCATCTACAACCGTTACTGGCAACTGCTGAAAAGCTAATTCGCTTTTCGTGAAAGAAGAAAGCCGCGGTCATTGCCGCGGCTTTCTTCTTTGTTACTGTGTTCAATTCGATTTGAAAAACAGCATATGTGCAGCACTTAGCGAAATCGCTCCCCGGACAATCATTTTCAGTTGTTCTGGCGAGATACGGGCAAAGAATTTATAGCCAAAGAACATACCAATGAACAGAGCAGGTAAGCCAACTGCGCTCCCCTGTAACGTCTCCGCATTGACTAAGCCCAAGTACACCAAGCCCACCAGCTTCATAATATTGAGTGTCATGAAGGCCCAAACACGGGTTGCCACATAAGCAGACTTCTCCATTTTCTGTTCAAGAAGAAACAATCCCATCAACGGGCCAGCCGCATTCGCTAACACCCCAACAAAGCCACATAGCATCCCAGCCACACTCGCTGCGTAACGGTTGGTAAAAATAGGAAGTGGACGATAGTCCAGCCAAATCGAAAGCCCCAGCAGCGCAAAAATAAGCAGTCCCAGTACTGTCATAAAGGTTCGCGCGTCAATGTTACCAAGCACAACTGTACCCAGTGCCACACCAACTGCGCCAAAAGGGATCAGCCTTGCTAAAACGGACCAATTAATGTTCTTACGATAAGTCAGGACGGCGATGAAGTCGGTAAGTAGGTATAGCGGGACAATGACGCCCAACGCCTCGGGCCCCGGAAAAGCGAGCATCATCAGTGGAAGGATAACCAGACCTAATCCACCCACTGAGAATTTGGAAAAACCCGTGACCAGACAAGCTAAAGAGATGAACAGCCAAGACCATTCCATGGGCATAATTTCCTTGTTTTACCGTCGCCCATTCCGTGGCTCAAGATATAGACGAGTGGGATGATTCCAATGTTTTGTAATTACTTTTTCTTCAATCAGGAGTAATCTGCTTACTCGATCATAGTTGTAATCAGGACAGATAAGAATGATTGATTTTCGCTCAGACACAGTGACACAGCCGGATCAAAAAATGCGCGAAGCCATGGCTAATGCGCCCGTGGGTGATGACGTATATGGTGACGACCCAACGGTCAATGAACTGGAGCAGTGGGCTGCTGAGCGCCACGGTTTTGAGGCAGCGGTATTTACCTCATCAGGCACCCAAGCAAACTTGCTGGGTATTCTGGCACATTGTGACCGTGGTGACGAATATTTGTGCGGTCAACAAGCGCACAATTACAAGTATGAGGCAGGCGGCGCAGCAGTGCTTGGCTCAGTACAACCTCAACCCATCGAAAACAACAAAGACGGAACCCTGTGCTTTGAAAAGCTTGCGGCAGCGGTTAAACCGGATGACTCTCATTTTGCGCGCACCAAGCTCCTCAGCTTAGAAAATACTATCGGCGGGAAAGTTCTGCCTTTGGAATACCTGGCGAGAGCCCGGGATTTCGTGAATCAACATAATCTGAAACTTCACCTGGACGGCGCGCGCGTATACAACGCATCGGTAGCGCTCGGCGTAGACATCAAAGAAATCAGCCAGCACTTCGACTCCATGACCATTTGTTTGTCAAAAGGTCTGGGTGCACCAATTGGCTCGCTGTTATTGGGCGATGCTGACTACATTCAGCGTGCACGTCGACTGCGTAAAATGGTCGGTGGTGGCATGCGTCAGGCTGGTATTTTGGCAGCCGCGGGTAAGGTTGCCCTGACTGAAAATGTCGAACGTCTCAAAGATGATCACGACAACGCCCGTTATCTGTCTGAAAATCTCGGTGCGATTCCGGGATTCAATACCTTCATCTACCCGGTTCAAACCAACATTGTTTACGCTGACGTTGCAACGCATATCGACATTCACGCGATTGCTTCGGCGTTGAAAGAACAGGGGATTCTGTTCTCGCCTTCTCACAAGGCGATGCGATTTGTGACTCACAAAGACGTGACAAAATCTGACATAGATACGCTGCTCGCAGCCATAGAAAAACAGCTCTAAGCGTTTTTGAATTAACGAAGAAAGAGGCGGTTTTCCGCCTCTTTTTGTATGGATAAAAGAGGAATGACCATGGCAGGAGCCAGCCTTCTTACACTGCTTGATGACATTGCCACGATTCTGGATGACGTCTCCGTCATGAGTAAAATCGCCGCGAAGAAAACTGCCGGTGTATTGGGAGATGATCTTGCCCTGAATGCCGAACAAGTTTCCGGTGTGAAAGCCGACAGGGAGTTACCCGTCGTCTGGGCCGTTGCCAAAGGGTCTTTCCTCAACAAACTCATACTCGTTCCGGCGGCCCTCGCTATCAGTGCGATTGCACCTTGGCTGATCACCCCCCTTCTTATGCTCGGCGGTCTTTTCCTTTGTTACGAAGGTGCTGAGAAAGTCCTGCATACCTTCTTTCACAAAAAAGAAAACCACCCTGCCGGTGAAGCGCAGGACTTCAATACCGCTACGCTGGACGCCGCAGAATACGAAGCGCAAAAGATAAAAGGCGCGATCCGAACTGACTTTATCCTCTCTGCTGAAATCATTGTCATCACGCTAGGTGTCGTGTCAGAAGCCACCTTCCTCACTCAGGTTGTCACCTTGTTTGGCATCGCGTTTTTGATGACGATAGGCGTTTATGGTTTGGTCGCGGTGATTGTCAAAATCGATGATGCCGGACTTTATCTCAGCCAGAAAGCAGGCAGTATCAAACAAGCCGTAGGCCGCGGTCTTCTCTCTTTTGCGCCCTACCTGATGAAAGGGCTGTCTATTGTCGGCACCGTCGCTATGTTTTTGGTGGGCGGCGGTATTCTCACCCACGGCGTACATGTGCTTTCGGAACTCATTACAGACGCGGCTCAAGAAACGGCACTGATACCGACAGTGGGCACAGTGATTTCCGCGCTGGTGCCAACACTACTCAATGGTTTGATTGGATTAGTTGCAGGGCTGATTATCGTTGGACTTTTCAGTGTTGCCAGCAAATTAAAACCATCTAAATCCTGAGATTAAACACCGCAATTGCGTACTACTACGGATTGCCTGAATTTTTAACTACCCTTAACGTTGGATAAACCAGCCAACGTTAGGGAGAACGGAAATGACGGCAAAACATGTATTTATTACCGGTGGTGCAAGTGGAATTGGCTTTGGCATGGCGCAGGGTTTTGCGCAAGCAGGCCATAAAATCACCCTTTCAGATATCAATAAAGAAGCGCTGGATAACGCCGTCAGCAAATTGAAAAGCCAATTCGATGTGGATGTTCGGGGTATAGAGCTGGATGTCACCAACTCCGAACAATTGGCTTCTGCTCCTTCACGTGTCGATGAACCCGTCGATGTTCTCGTTAACAATGCAGGCATCCAATTTGTCTCCGCGCTGGAGCAATTCCCTGAGGACAAATGGCGTCTTATCATCGACATTTTGCTGTGTGGCCCAGCCATGCTGACCAAAGCCTTTCTCCCTTCCATGTACGAACGCAACTTTGGGCGAATCATCAATGTTGGCTCCATTCACAGCCTTGTCGCCTCTCCGTATAAGTCCGCCTACGTGTCTGCGAAACATGGCTTGCTGGGCTTTTCCAAGACCATCGCGCTGGAAAGTGCAGAGCATGATGTCACCATCAACACACTTTGCCCTTCCTACGTAAAGACACCGCTTGTCGAAAACCAAATCACCGCTCAGGCACAGAATCACGGCATCACGGAAGAAGAAGTGATCAACACGATTATGCTTAAACCGATGCCCAAAAAAGCTTTCATTGATCTGAGTGAACTGGCCGAAACCGCCCTTTTTCTCTGCTCTCCTGCTGCGAAGAACATCACAGCACAGGCCATTACCATCGACGGCGGTTGGACAGCACACTGATTCCTCGCTCCCAAAAGCTGAACCATATCGACTACTTTTTGCGCACTTGTTCACCATAAACCAGTGAATAAAGTGCGCCAGTCCACATTGCCAACACGTCTGCGATTCTTTAGCTCAAAATCAGTAAGTTAACGGCGCTACACTGAGTTTTATGAGAAACACAGTGAAAGGAGAGCGCTATGCCACATCAGCCATTAACCAGTGACATGCTCTATCGCACTTCACAACTGACCAAACTCGACGTTTCATCTACCAAGCATCTTGAACCACTCGAAGAGATCGTGGGGCAGGATCGCGCTCGTCAGGCCGTTGAGTTTGCGATGTCAATCAAGGAAAAAGGCTACAACATTTACGCAGTCGGCCAGAACGGTCTCGGCAAGCGAACCATGGTGATGCGCTATCTCAGCCGCCATTGGCAATATACCCATCCGGTTTACGACTGGTGTTATGTCGCCAACTTTCAGGATTCGCGTGTTCCTAAAGTGCTGCAAGTGCCTGCCGGCCGTGGCCTGAAGCTGAAAAAAGACCTTGAGAAAATGATGGGACGTCTGGGGAAATCCCTGCAGCTCGCCTTTGACAACGAGATGTATTACTCCCGCGCTGATGCACTCAAAAACCGCCTGACAGAAATGCAGGAAGGCGCCTTGGGAGAGCTCAGTCAGGAAGCCAAACTGCAAAGCGTGAGCCTTTCCATCACCACCTCAGGTGACTATCAGTTCATTGCCCTGAATGGCGAAGAGCCGCATACCGAAGAAACCTTCGACGCTCTTTCTCAGAAAGAACAAGAGCATTTCGATCAGGCCATTCGCGATTTGGAAATCCAGCTCCGCGGATTGGTGCGCAAGCTGACCGAATGGGAAGAAACCTACGCCGAGAAACAGCAAAAGCTGGATGAAGAAATTGCTACCGAAGCCATTTCCCATCACATGGTGAAGCTGATCGAGTCCTACTCTGACCTGCCTCAGGTGAAAAAATACCTGAAAGAAATGCAGGGCGATGTGCTGGAAAACCTCGATATTTTCCTGCAGGAAAGCGAAGAACAAGCCGCCCTCGCCTATGCAGCGCTGGATAAGAAATTGCCGCGTCGCTATCAGGTTAATGTGTTGGTCGCGCAGGAAGAAGAAGTGCCACCGGTGATCGTGGAAGATAGCCCGACGTACCACAATATTTTCGGCTACGTCGAAAACGCGACCTACAAAGGCACGGTGTTCACTGACTTCTCGCTGATCCGCCCGGGCAGCATCCATCGCGCAAACGGTGGTGTGCTGCTGATTGATGCGGTGAAAGTTCTTGAACGCCCTTACGTTTGGGACGGCTTGAAGCGCGCACTGAGCTCGCGTAAAGCTTCGCTGAGTTCACTTGAGCGCGAAGTGACCCTCAGCGGCACAATCTCGCTCGAGCCAGAGCCAATTCCACTGGATGTGAAAATCATCCTGTTTGGTGACTATCACACCTACAAACTGCTGCAACACTATGATGCAGAGTTCAGTGAGCTGTTCAGGGTAACCGCAGATTTCGAAGATGACATGCCGCGCAATGAAGATAGCGAAATGAAGTACGCCATGTTCATTTCCAGTATTTGTCATGACAACAATCTGCTGCATTGCGATCCTGGCGCAATAGGCCGGATCATTGAGCACAGCAGCCGTCAGTCCGGCGATCAGGATAAACTTTCCCTGCACTCTGCTGACATTGCGAATCTGTTGCGTGAATCCAACTATCAGGCCAAAGTCAGCAATGCCAACATCATCCGCGCATCCCACGTCGAAAAGGCGCTGGCGAGCCGCGACATGCGTGTCAGCCGCTTGCGTGACCACGTGATGGAAGGCTTCACCACAGGCACCACGTTGATTGACACCAAAGGCAAAGCCGTGGGTCAGGTGAATGCATTGTCTGTGCTGGCAACCAACGACTTCAGCTTTGGAGCACCTAACCGAATCACTGCAACGACCTCGTTTGGTGATGGTGCGGTGCTGGATATCGAGCGCAGTGTTGAGCTCGGCGGCAGTATTCACTCTAAAGGTGTGATGATCCTGACTGCTTACCTGTCATCTTTGCTCGGTAAGCAAGCGAAAATACCGCTGACCACACGCATTACGTTTGAGCAGTCTTACGGTGGCGTAGATGGCGATAGCGCTTCTATGGCAGAGTTCTGTGCCATTGTGTCTGCGATTTCAGGTGTACCGCTGCGTCAGGATTTGTCTATCACGGGTTCGATGAACCAGTTTGGCCAGGCACAGCCGATTGGTGGTGTTAACGAGAAAATCGAAGGCTTCTTCGATGTTTGTACCATCAAGGGACCGAAATCGACGCAAGGGGTGATTATCCCGCGCTCTAATGTGCATAACCTGATGCTACGTAAAGACATCATCCATGCGGTAGAAAAAGGGAAATTCCACATCTACGCGATTGACCATGTCAGCGAAGCTATCGAATTGTTCACCGGCATATCCGCAGGTAAGCCAGACAGCAAAGGCAAGTTCAAGCCGGATACTGTGATGCATAAAGCCGCGGAAAAGCTGGATGCACTCAGAAAGAAAAGTTCAAAAGCGTAATCGCATGAGCTAGGGGTTGCTGACCTTTGGTGGTTAAATTTTGTTCTCGCTATAAGCGTTTTAGGCGCGGAGAGGTGTGTGCCGCCTAGTGATCCTAAGCAAATACACCTCAACAAAGC
>NZ_LASY01000147.1:0-25725 GCF_000973155.1 Grimontia sp. AD028
GTGGCTGATTTCACTGAAGAGACTGTTGTACAGGATGTCATTGAAGTGACGGCGTCTGATGGTGTAACGACGACAGATATTGTTATTACTATCGGTGGGTCTCAGGCAGCTATTGACCAATACCTCAACCCACAACCCCCTGAGTCTTTTAACCTTCTGACAGTGGAATCAGGTTCGTCCGAGACGCTTACTTTCCCTGTTTCGCTTGCATGGGAAAAGTCTGAGCTGGCCACGGGATACACTGTTTGCCGTCAAAATGAAGACTTTGATAACGACTGCGAACCATTAGGTACAACGGACGGGGCGCTGGAGCTAACAATAGGTATGACGGGTGCTTTGTCTGCGTTGTCTTCAGAGTTCTTTATTATTTCAACAAACAGCGTAGGGTCTGCGTCGTCTAACTTACTCTCTCTGTCTTCAACCGATGCAAATGATTTAATCGCAAGCATTAAAGCTTCAGATCCTAGTCAATCTGCTAGGTTTGGCTACTCGGTATCAATTTCACGCGACGGTACAGTGTTTGCCGCAGGCGCGCCTTATAAAAATACCGCACGAGGTGCTGCTTATATCTTCCGCTTTACAGATGGCTTATGGCAACAAGAGGAACTGCTGACATCGCCCAATATTGACGCAAATGATTATTATGGCTGGGCAGTGGCACTATCTGAAGACGGCAACACCCTGGTCGTCGGTGCACCGCAGGAAGACGGAAGTAATTTGAGTGTATCCTCTTGCTGTTATAACAACGACTCAGGTAATGCGGGAGCCGCCTATGTGTACCGTTTCGAGAATGATGCATGGGTATTTCAGCGTTACTTGAAAGCCGACAATGCTGGTTCTGATGATAGGTTTGGCCGAAGTGTTGCGTTGTCATCGGATGGTAATAAGGTTCTCATCGGCGCGCCGGGAGAAGACTCAAGCACTACTGGAATCAACAGTACTTCAAACAACTCGCTAAGCAGCTGGGCTGGCGCCGCATATCTATTCAGTTTTGACGGTGGGGCATGGAGTCAGGAGCTATATATCAAAGCCTCTAATCCAGGAAGCTCAGATAAATTTGGGGAATCGGTTGCGATGTCCGGAGATGGTAATACGCTTGCCGTTGGCGCGGTTGGAGAAAGTTCTAGTACAACCGGTATCAACACTACGCCAAACGATGCCTCGACGAATGCTGGTGCAACCTATGTATTTGAAAACAGTGATGGCAGTTGGGCGCAACAGGCTTATGTGAAGGCTTCCAACGCCGGTGGTGGTGATCAGTTTGGTATGTCAGTGAGCCTTTCTTCTGACGGAAACACGTTGGCAGTTGGTGCTATGTATGAAGATTCCAATACAACAGGCATTAACAGTACACCAAACAATTCACTCAGTGATACCGGTGCAGCCTATGTGTTCCAACGCAACGTTGACTCTTGGTCTCAACAGGCTTACGTCAAAGCATCGACGGTTCATAGTGGCATGTGGTTTGGTAATAGCGTTGCAATGTCACCGAATGGAACATCGCTCGTTGTTGGTGCTTGGCGTGAGGATTCCAGTAGCGTAGGTATTAATAGTACGCCAAATGTGTCAGCGCCACAGTCGGGCGCAGCATACCTCTTCAATTTTGATGGCAGTGAATGGTCGCAAGGCGCCTATTTGAAGTCACCAATGCCAGATTGGAATGAATACTTCGGTAACTCGGTTGATGTGTCAGATAATAACAATGTCATTGTTGGTGCTCCTGAAGAAGGCTCTTCTAGTACAGGATTTAGATCTGGAGAAGTCTATCTCTATTAGAAATTAAATTGGTCAAATTATAGAACAAGCGAGCCCTCTACTTTATCTTTCAATTCGTCCATGCTTGATTGATGAGGTATGAGGGCTCCTTTCATATTTGTAGCGCTAAATTAATGTATTTCATTCTTGGTTTGAAATCTCTTTAAGGAGATAAATAATGAACATTAAAACAAAGAGTTCTATTAAGGTATTTTCTGCCCTAAGTTTATATTTGCTATCCCATGGGTCTTTGGCAGAAGAAATGAGCAAGCCCACATTACATTACCCTAACTATTTTTTTGGTATTAATGGTGGTTATCAAGTGGCTGATGATGGTGCATATAATAGTAGTGACCCAAAGAGTGGTATTTTTGAAATTAGTGGGGGGGTTCAGTTTAGGCCTCAATGGAGCGTGCAGCTAGGGTATCAATTTCATGGGGAGTTGGATGCTAAAGCAACTGGCGTAAAAGTGAATACAAATCTTGCTAAAGCGGCTTTACGCTATGGGTGGGGTCTAGAAAACGACTTTACTATTTATGGTCAGATGGGGATGGCTTACTGGGACATGGAAAAAAAGCAAGTTGGTCGACCCGACCTCAACGCTAATGGGGTTTCACTTCTCACTGAAGTTGGTCTTCAGTACAAGCTTGAACCTAACATAAACCTCAGCGTGGGCTACCAGTTTATCGATGACATTGGCGACAATAAAACAGACAAGTACGACAGCCATGCTCTTATGGTTGGTATGGACTATTTTTTCGGCGATTAAACAGAGGCTTATGCTTTTCTGAACGGTGGTTGAACATCACCGTGGATTGTTTTGGAAAAGCATATGTTTATACCATTGAAAAAGAGGGAGCCGTGTTATGTAGCTCCCTCAATCATAATTTTTATTGCTCACTTAACAGCAAACTCTTTAAAACACCAGTGAGTCCATACTGAAATCGTTGATGGAACACGTTTTTGGTAGTTTGGCATGTTTCTCAGACGCTCGAATTCTATGGTAAAAATGGCGAGCTGTTTGTCTTTGGGGACATCAGGGCCTTTATTCCATTGTCGACATAGGTAGTTACCATATCCTGATAGAACCTTGGTGTTTTTGGTTGAGGAGATTCTTCCTAAGTATTTCCGCCACCGATAATTTTTGAAATCCGCAGATAAGAGTTTCGGGTATGTGCGTATCGGTTCATCAAAAGTCATACGGTACACATCGACAATCTCACCACCGCGCGTTTTTCCTTCAATGACTGGCATCTGTGAAAACTTAAAAGGGTAGGGAGCAAACATATCCCAGCGTTGATCAAGGCGGAGTGTTTCAGCAATGGCTGAAACATGCTTAGGGTACTTGATATTCCATTGATGGATGCCTGCGATATTGTAATAGGTGACGATATAAAGCGTACCCAGGCCAAGGCCATTTTCAACCCAGTTAGCCCGCTCTTTGACCTCTCTGTATGGAAGGAAGCGTTCCGTTATTTGACCCATTGTCGCTCGGTTGTTTGCTATCCAGGCGTAGAGTCTGTTGCCTGCTTTAAGGACGGGTTTCAAACCCATTACAGTTCCGATTGGACGGAAAAGAATAGAGATCCGAAAGAGGTATTGTACGGCATTCCAATGGGTATGCAGGCCGCCTTTATGGTCACGCAACACCCAGCTGTTTTCACGTTCCATAATCGGATAAATGTCTGGATTTTTCTGGGCCGGCAGTATTTTGACGCTCTCTGGCAGTAGGAAACTTCTCAGGATCAGACATGTTTTTTTGCAAAAACCGCAGTCCTCATCATAGAAGATGGTTACGTCTCTCCGTTTAGCGCGATCATTAATTCTCGCGACCCAAGACCAGCATACCCCAGGAATCAATAAGCTGAGCGACATGAAGTCGATAAAAGGGAACAGTACGATATGTAGTGCGAGAAAGAAAGTCGTGTGCATTGCGACCAGTAACACCAAAGTGAAAAGACGAAGCGGAACATGGAAAATCGGCGAAAATACTAGGAACAGGGCCACAATTTCTAAGTACCATACGAAGTAAGTACCAAGTGTCAGTAGCGCTGGAAAATCTCTCATCCAAACACCGAAGACAGTCGCCATCTGATCGAGATGAACAGCATAGTAAGCTGCATCCATAGTCACACGCCATTCATCACCCGTTTTCAAAATCGCAGTGAAGAAATATAGGTACATGACCTGAAGTAATGCACCTACTGACACTATAGAGAAGTAATTATGGCTTGTGGGTTCTGCGTTCGGTTCAGTTTGATATCGTCGATTTAGGGCTGAATCGATAGAGAATCTGGCTCCTATTGGCAGTAAAATGGCCCAAAAACACATTACGGTAAGTAGGGAGTCGCCCCCTGCTCCTAGGACAGCATTCCGATTCATAATGGAAAGCAAAAATATCCAGCTGATGAAAGCCATCAACCGAGATCTAAAGCCAATGAGTAACAGAAATGCCACCAAAAAGGCGACTATAAATAGCCAAACGACGAACCACTCACTACCACTTGCCCAATAAATGGACCAGCGAAAATCTGAAGCATATCCCATTGACGCGGAACGGGTTAGAACGCCTTCGTCTGTGTAAAAGGCTTCAATATCGCGCGCCCTGCTGATGAGGTCCGCCATAATTAATATTGCTAGAGCGATACGGAATAGCGCCAGCGACCTCAAATCTATGCCGAATATTGTTTTAAATGATGTTATTGTTCGCCACAATTTTTTATCCTCCTAAACCTACTTATGCCAGGGAGACCTCTCCAGTTTTTCTTGTTAGTAGCGTTTATGTAAATAGTATCGGATCTTTTTTCTATTTGTGGGTGCAATGGGTTAAAAAATGGAGTTTATTATTGTTTTTCTAATTTGTAATACCTGGTGAGTTTATATTAGACAGCGCTGTCTAGCTAATTTTAACGTATGAGGTGTTCTTAAACTTTAAAATTTTTGTTCGGTAAAATAACGGTGAGAAATGCATGGTCTCTATTGGAAGATATAGCTTTTTTAAAAACGATGAATTTCGATTTTTTGTGTTTTTTAAAGCATTGTATATTCATCAACCACCACCTAAAAAAGAGAGTGTTAATCCATTCTTTCTGAGCTTCCGTACTATCAAATCCACATCTAAAGGAGTGAGCTGTGTTTTCATTTTTCAAAGATAGAACCGCAAAGAAACTTAAGAAGAAACACTCGATGTTGCTGGAGCAAGCGATGCAAGCACAGAGAAGGGGTGACATCAGAATGTATTCAAAACTGACCGCCGAAGCGGAGGATGTGTTCAACGAGTTCAAACAGGCAAGTGAGCAGCAATCCTGATACTCAAAGGGCGAAGCATGTATTGCGGGAGCTAAATTTGATGGACTTTAGCGAAGAAGACCTTTCTAGAATCATTGAAATGGCGTGGGAGGATAGAACGCCATTTGAAGCTATCAAACAGCAGTTTGGTCTGGGGGAACCTCAACTTATAGGCTTGATGCGTCGTTCACTAAAGCCGAGCAGTTTCAAAAGCTGGCGTAAACGCGTGTCTGCAAGAAAAACCAAGCATCAAAAGTTACGTCCTATTGAGGTCAGTCGCGGTTATTGCCCAACACAGTACAAACAGCGATGAAAGCGACAAAGCGTTACCGGGGTAACAAGGCACACCTGCCAACCAAAATCTGCGTTGTTTGTGAAAGGCCATTTTCCTGGAGGAAAAAATGGGATGCTTGTTGGGACGAGGTCAAATATGGCTCAGAAAGGTGTAGAAGAGAAAAGAATAAGGCAGGGTGATCCTGCCTTTGAACTAAACGGTGAGTGCGCATTGCGAGTAAGCTAATGCTAGTTATTTAGGTAACGTGCCATCAGATGCTGCTTAAAGTGCTCAGTATTGAGGGGTTCACCAGTCGCTTGAGTCACTAACTCATCTGTTGAAAACGTTGATCCCTTCGACCAAACATTCTCTTTCAGCCATTCGCTAATCGGTGCGATCTCCAGTTGTTTCAGGCAGGTATCGACATCAATTGTCTTACGCATTGCCGCCATAAACTGAGCCGCGTACATAGCGCCGAGCGTGTAGCTTGGGAAATAGCCAAATGAGCCGTCGGTCCAGTGGATATCTTGCATACAACCATCGGTGAAATTACCTTCGGTAGAGATACCAAGATATTCCTCCATCTTTTGACTCCAGATGCCAGGAATGTCATCAACCTCAATGGCACCTTCAATCAGATCGCGTTCGATTTCGTATCGCAGAATAACGTGCGCAGGGTAGGTGACTTCATCTGCATCAACCCTAATGTAGCCCGGTTGAACACGCTTATATAGTGCGTTGATATTGGCAATCTCAAAAGCTTTATCAGACTCACGGCCGAATGTATCTTTTGCGAATTCGGCAATGTGCTGAACAAACTCTGGGCTTCGCGCTAGCTGCATTTCGAAGAACAGGCTTTGACTCTCATGGATGCCCATTGAGCGAGCTTCACCTGCCGGGAAACCATGTAATGAAGGTGGCAAGCCTTGCTCGTAACGCGCGTGACCGGTTTCATGAACGACACCCATGATAGCCTGGGTAAAGTCGTCTTCATTGTATCGAGTAGTGATACGGACATCTTGCGGCACGCCACCGCAAAATGGGTGCATAGAGACATCTAATCGACCGTGGTTGAAATCAAAACCCAGAATCTCCATCAGCTTTTTACCAAGCTCTGCTTGCTGCTCTGTAGGGAAAGGTCCAGCGGGATCTTCAACAGCGACTGTCGACTGCTTCTCAATGATTTGCTGTGTGAGTTCTGGTAACCAGGACTTGAGATCGCCAAAGATAACGTCCAGCTTCTCTGTTGTCATGCCTGGCTCGTAAAGATCAAGCATGGCGTTGTAACGACTGAGGCCAGTTTGTTCTGCGCGAATCGCTGCTTCTTCACGCGCAAGTTTGACCACTTCTCTGAGATTGACGGCAAAGTTATCCCAATCATTTTCTTTACGTTGGGTGCGCCATTCATGTTCGCATTTTGAGCCTGCGATAGATTTCGCTTCCACTAAACCGGACGGCAACACAGTGGCTTGTTGCCAAACGCGCTTCATCTCTTTCAAACTGATTTGTTGTTCTGCGGAAAGGGACGCGATGTTGCCCTCTGCTTCTACTATCCACTGACCCATTTCAGGCGCTGTAAGGGTTTCATGGCATAGCACGGCGAGTTCGCTCATTGCATGTGCGCGGGCATCATTGCCACCATCAGGCATCATGGCAGCCTGGTCCCAACCACAGATCGCGGCGAGGTGTTCGTAATTGGAGAGTTTCTTGAATTGCTTTTCTAAGCTTTTATAAGCGGTCATTGTTTTTATCCATGTCGTATCTTTGGAGGCACCGCAGGTAAATCCTTCGCACTGCGGTTGAGCAGAATAGTGGTTTAAAAGTATTCTGAACGTAAAGAAATTTAGGAAAGATTGAGAGTTGCTATGCAGAGAACGTTGGTTTTTCTGAACAACAACCGATTCTCACGTTACACCGTTGACAGTAGCACGTGTTGTTTGGATTAATCCAATTAAGGTGTTAGGAGAATTGTTAACAAATTTATGTATATATTCGGATATGGAAGTTTAATCAATGCAGCTTCACGTCAACTCACTGGAGAGACGGGCATTGCCGTTCCTGCGGTTGTGAGTGGTCTGCAAAGACATTGGGGGCATACGGGGTCACCGGTGATGTCTCACTTGGTTGTTCGCGAAGGTGAAGGGCATTGCAATGGCGTGTTGATTCACATTGATTACAACGCCTTAGAGGTGTTTGATATCCGCGAAGCGGGGTATCAACGTGTGCCTTTAGAGTCTGACCGTATTCAGGTACTGGAAGAAGGTTTTGCTGTTGATGGCCCTGTATATGTGTACGTGACAGATGAAGTGATAGCGCCTTGCAGTCATCATCCCATTGCTCAAAGCTATGTCGATACGGTTTTAGCCGGATGTTTGCGATACTCTGCCGATTTTGCACAGAGCTTTATCAATTCAACATACGGATGGCGTTTTCCGCGGATTGACGATCGCCACTCGCCAGTCTATCAGCGTGTAGCAGGTGTCGCTGATGAGGACAGGAGTATGATCGACTTGATGCTGGTGGATTTACCGAACCATATTGAGAAGTAAAAGAAAAAGCCACGCAAGTGCGTGGCTTTTTTTTGATCTCTTAGAACTGATTACTCTTCGTAAACAAACTCTGGAGATTCGATTTCTACACGGCGGTTTTTCGCGCGGCCGTCTTCAGTATCGTTAGAAGCGATAGGGTTTGTTTCACCTTCGCCCGTGACTGTCAGACGCTCAGCAGCGATACCGTTGTCAATGAAGTAGTTTGCAACTGTTTGTGCACGCTCTTCAGACAGTTTTTGGTTGAATGCTTCAGAGCCAACACTGTCAGTGTGACCAATGATGATTGCAGTTGACTCTTCAAAGTCTTGCAGGCGTTTCAACATTGGATTCAGATGTTGCGCTGCGCCATCTGAAAGTGAAGATTTACCGAAGGCGAACAGTTCAACTTCGTCTGCTTCAGAGAAGACGTACTTCTTCGCTTCTTCAACGACTTCTTCAACCACAACCACTTCTTCTACAACTACTGGCTCTGGCTCAGAGTAGCGACCGAAGTGGAAGGTAACACCTGCTGTGATCAGGTGATTGTCTGCTGTGAAGTAAGAATCATCCATATCTGGAATGTATTGGTACTCGAGACGAACATTCACGGCGTCAGTTGCGCGGTGATCAACACCTACAGCTGTTAGTAGTGCGATGTCATCAGCGTCACCTGAACCACTGTTCCAGTTCCACCACGCAGCACCGATTTTACCGTAAAGGTCGGTAGTATCAGTTACGCCGACATTGAATTTTGGAGCCAGCGTCAAGGCAGTTAGGTCACCATTGCCTGAAGTTGGACCATTGTTGAATGCGGTGCCGAAGCGTCCCAAGTAGTCGTAGGTAGATTCAATCGCGAAGCCATTTTCCCAGTCATAACCAAGAATCAAGCCACCTGCGATTTCTTTATCATCACATGAACCAAATTCACAGGCATCTTCAAGTGTTGACACACCGAAACGACCACCCAGATAGAAATTTGAATCATCTTGGGCGAATACACTTGCCACTGGACTTAAGGCCACAATGAGTCCAAGGCTTGTCACTGCTTTTTTCATTTTGCTTTCTCCATTCCTTCTAGAGAGGGTTTGGAAGGTAGACTTTGGCATCTCTCTTTGAGTCACCATCCTTGAGTTTGCTTTTCGCAAATCTTCTCAATCACCAACTGAGGTGGTGATTTAATAAGCTAGGCTAGGGCTTGGCACTCTGCAACACAATAGCAACGCGGAAAATTCAGGCTTTTTTAATACAACAGTGTTCAAAAAGAGGTGTTTTTTCGGTGTGGCTATGGAAAGTCAGTAAGTTATAGGTTTGTCAGTTACTGAGCTGGAGGGCAATCTCAATTATAAAAAAAGCGCCTAATAGAGGCGCTTCACTTCTTGAGCTCCCGAAACGGGGCGGCTGACGGAAACCTGTTTTCCTTTCCGCATCCCTTTTTCGTAATCATCGGTGATGTTCTTCATCGCTTCTTTCAATTGCTGTTTGAAAGTCTCGCGATCGATGTTTTCAAACTGTTTATCGATATAGTCTTTGATCTTCTTATCAGCATCACCGTCAGGAGCAATATTTGGAAGCTTAGCCAAGGCCCCTTCGAGCCAGCCCATGGTAAATGACTGAACGCGACGGTTTAGTTCAACCTGAGAGGTACCAGAACCCTGGAAGCTGTTTCTGAACTGGCCAATGTGCTCGTTCATTTCCCGGTAAACGATATCGAATGCAAAAGCAGCAAAGATCGCCCGATCGGCATCGCCGATAAACTCTGCTTTCTTTAGACCTTTGTAATTGGTCAACACGCACTCCACGCCAAAGCGTGTGTTAATGCCACGGATGATTTTTAGAATGCCGTCACTGATAGATGTTGGAAGCAAGGTTTCAGACGTGGTTTTACCCATACTGATGAAGTCAATATCGTCCTGATCAAGCCCATACTTCTTCATCAAGCGCTGTGCCATTTTGATGGCCTGTGCAGCTTCGTTGATGTTAGAGGAATTGCTTAACTCGAGGCATTTAGCAATTTTCTTGAGAGCTTTGCGTTTCGCTTCAGACATTCACTTCACCACTGAAAAAACGGGAGCGGTATTTTACCGCTTTCGAGCCGTTTTACCAAACTTCCCTGTATGCAAGAGCAAATATCAATCAGTTAAGATAATTTCAAAAAGTTCAGGAGTATTTGTCAATATATCCATTTTTTCTCAAATTTGTGAAAGTGGAAGTCGGCTAGGGCGGTCAGATTTAGCAAGTGATGATGTAAGGACGGTGAAGATGGTTCACATGACAAGGTTAACGCTGATAAACCTGATGATGGCTTTGGTCGCGATGACCTTCTTTGCCGCCAATTCGGTATTGTGTCGAATGGCATTAGCGGAAAGTGATATTGATCCGGCATCGTTTACCTCGATTCGATTGGTGTCAGGTGCACTAGTGCTTTATGTCCTCTCATATATTTTTCACTCCAGAAAGAGTGATTCACCAACATGTGCGTTGGTTCAGCAACCGATGGAACACTGGCTCGCAGCTGCCATGCTGTTTCTGTATGCAGCGACTTTCTCCTTTGCCTATATGTACCTGGAAACCGGTATTGGCGCGCTCATTCTGTTCGCTTTCGTTCAACTAACCATGTTCGCATATAGCCATCATAAAGAAGGTGGTGCGAGTGGATTGGAGTATATCGGGGCATTAATCGCGGTTGCAGGCCTTGGTTACATGGTTTCTCCGGGAATGAATGCACCTGATGCTTGGGGCGCGGGCTTGATGGCAATTTCTGGTGTGGCATGGGGTATCTACAGTGTGCTTGGCAAGGAAATGAAAGTGCCGCAGCTTCCCGCTAACTGTATTAACTTCCGTTTGAGTATTTTCTTCGTCGTGCCATTTTTCTTGCTCAACATTCCAATGAATACTGTGTCTTCGGAGGGTATTTGGTTGGCTGTTTTATCTGGTGCAGGGGCGTCAGCAATTGGTTATGCGATTTGGTATGGCGTCGTGCAGAAATTCAAAGCGACTCAAGCTGGGGTGATGCAGTTATCAGTGCCAATCATTGCGGCGATTGCTGGCTACATGCTGTTGGATGAAACGCTGACATTGAGAATGGTCATCTCTGCTGCGGTGATTCTGTTCGGTATAACCGTGACCTTTTTGGGCAAAGAGAATAAGCAATCGTCATTGGCCTAAGGTCAACGGGTCACCTCTCCCTGAATGTGGACGCATTTTCCGACGTCATCAATCGAGTGGGAATAAGCACGTTTACTTTTTCGATTTGTCCTTCTTTAAGCCACTTTGCAGCTATCTGAACAGCCTCACGACTCATGGTTTCCGGCGATTGAACTGAGGAGCCAATCCAGTTTGGTCTGCGTTCAAGAAATGCTGTTCTGGCATCTGGGCTGCCATCCACCGAGATAATCACCGCATCAGATTTTGCTTGCAGTAATGCGCTTTCAGCACCTAGCGCAGTGCGATCGTTGATAGCAAAAATGCCGTCAATATCATCATAAAGCTGCAAGGCATAGGCCATTTTCTCCAGTCCACCTTCCATACTCCCCGTGCCATTAAGAGAATCGCCCAACAAATGAAGTTTCGGGTGTTTTGCCAGCGCTGTTTTGCATCCTTGAACCCGCTCCACAGCAGCCGAAACTTGTGGCCCGTTGATAATTAGTACATTCCCTTCACCACCGAGCACTCTCGCCAAACCCTCGCAAGCGACTTCTCCTGCACGGAGGTTATCAGTGGTCACAGTGGCAGTTGCACCGTCAGCTCTTACGTCAATAGCGAACACTGGAATCCCAGCGTTGGAAAGTTGTTGAACAGTAGGTCCAATCTTGTGTTCATCGGACGCGACGAGAAACACTACATCGACTTCTTCTGCCATAAACTCATTGAGCTGGCGTACTTGCCTTAGGTGATCATAGGCACTTGAGCGAACAAGAAGGACACTGTCATCACCAAAGCGATTGGATAATTCCTCTTTGATCGTACGCACCACAGTAATGAAATAGGGATTAGTGAGATCAGTGACGCTGACTCCGGCTTTGATGGCAGCCGCGGCGGGCGGCTGCATCAAAATGAAAAGAACAAATATAAGTAGCGCTTTCGGCATGCAAGCTAAGCCTCAGACATTTCGATGGTTTGCCCCGGTTCCATTGCCCCCGTCATGATTGCGACGGCATCATTCATAGTGTGGGTCTGCGGAGTGATGATGTCCACCCGCTTGCCCAGGCGGTGAATGTGCACACGATCAGCCACTTCAAATACGTGAGGCATGTTGTGACTGATCAGCACCACAGGAAGCCCACGGTTTTTCACTTCGAGGATCAAATCTAACACGCGACGGGATTCCTTTACGCCCAAAGCGGCAGTGGGTTCATCCATAATCACCACTTTTGAGCCAAACAGAGCAGAGCGTGCCACGGCGACCCCTTGGCGTTGCCCTCCTGAGAGCGTTTCTACTGCTTGGGTGATGTCCTGAATCGTCATTAAGCCAAGCTCCGTGAGCTTTTCCTTGGCTTTGTCGCGCATTGCTTTCTTATCCAGCATGCGGAACCATTTGCCGCGCCAGTCTGAATGACGAATTTCCCGACCAAGGAAGAGGTTGTCTGCGATATTGAGGGCAGGGGAAACTGCCAAGTTCTGGTAAACCGTTTCGATACCGGCTTCACGGGCTTGCATTGGGTTGGAGAACTTAACGCGCTCGCCGTCCAAGATGATTTCTCCATCGTCGGGGATCAGCGCGCCGGAAAGGGCTTTGATCAAACTGGATTTCCCTGCGCCGTTATCACCGATAACAGCCAGAATTTCCCCGGGCATCAAATCGAAATCTGCGCCATCCAGCGCGGTGACGCGACCATAACGTTTAACCAGCCCTTTGGCTTGAAGTACAGGCGTTTGGTTTTCATTGCTCATGATGCCACCCTCCGGATCCATTGGTCTATACTGACTGCCACGATGATGAGTATGCCGACAGTAAACTCCTGCCAAAGTACATCAACACCCAGTAACGCGAGCCCGTTTCTAAATACGCCAACAATCAGCGCCCCAATCAGAGTGCCAAAGATAGAGCCGCGACCGCCAAAGAGGCTGGTTCCGCCGATCACCACTGCGGTAATAGAGTCCAAATTCGCAGTGAAACCAGCCTGTGGACTGACTGAGCCGATTCGTCCAATCAGTACCCAGGCCGCAAGGCCGCATATCACGCCAGCGAGTATGTAGACTGACAGCAGAATTTTACGTGTTCGGATACCAGCAAGCCGAGCCGCATCGGGGTCATCGCCCGTTGCGTAAACGTGCCGTCCCCAAGCTGTCCAGTTGAGGGCATACCAGATGATCACAAACAGCAGCAGCATGAAGATGGAACTGTAAGCGATACGCGCACCAAAGAACTCAATAGTATTGCCAAGCCACTGTAACAATGGCGCTTGCTGGTCAATGACTTGTGAGCGGATTGTCTGGCTGTTTGAATACCAAAGGTTCAAAGCAAAAAATATGTTCCATGTACCCAAGGTGGCGATAAACGGCGGGAGCTTAATCCGTGAGACCAAAAGGCCGTTGATTAGGCCGCATATTGCGCCGACGGATAATCCTGCCAACAAAGCAACGGGGGCGGAAAAGCCATAGTCTATGGCTGATCTTCCCATCACCACAGAAGTGAGGACCATGATGGCACCGACCGACAAATCAATGCCTGCGGTGAGAATAATCAGGGTTTGCGCGATTCCAATGACACCAATGATAGTGACTTGTTGGAGCACCAGAGAAAGGTTAAATGGGTGGAAGAAACGATCGCCAACCAAGGTGGAAAATACCGCAACAGCAATGATCAGAACAAGAAAAGGGGCGGCTGTTGGGTGATTATGTAAATAGAGTTGAATGCGCTGTCCAACGCTAAAACCTTGATGGAGTTGGTCTCCAAGTGTGCGGTTTTGTTCAGATGAAGATGACATTTATTGCTCCTGAGTGCGTCCGTGTCCAGACAGGAAATGTCCGAGATTAGAAAAAAGAGGGAAGGGCTCCCTCTCGAAACCTAAGGGGTTAGCCCCAACACTTGCCTTTACCTTCTTTCGAAGTAGACGAAGACACGCCGTTAACAGGCTCATCAGTGATGAGTTCTACGCCGGTATCAAAGAACGATTTGCCTGGTGTCGCACCCGGTTTCACGCCAGATTTCGCGTATTCCACCACCGCTTCAACACCCAGTGATGCCATCTTGAGAGGGAACTGCATAGACGTCGCGCCGATCACACCTGCTTCGACGTTATCCACACCTGGGCAGCCGCCATCGACAGAAACAATAATCACGTCATCTTCACGGCCTACTGCTTTGAGGGCTTCATAAGCGCCAGCCGCAGCAGGTTCATTGATGGTGTAAACGAGGTTTACGCTAGGATCTTTCTGGAGGAGGTTTTCCATTGCGCGACGGCCGCCTTCCTCTGAGCCTTGGGTCACGTCGTTACCCACGATGCGAGAGTCATCTTCGTCGCGGTTAATATCGGGATTTTTAGTATCGATACCAAACCCTGTGAGAAATCCCTGATTGCGCGCGACATCGACAGTGATGTTGGCGGTACTCAAGTCCAACAGAGCGATACGTGCGTCTTTTGCGTTGTCACCCAACTTTGCTTTCGCCCACTGACCGATCATTTCGCCAGCCTTGAAATTGTCTGTTGCAAAGGTGGCATCAGCGACGCTGGCAGGGGAGAACGGGGTGTCCAGCGCGATAACAAGCACGCCTGCGTCACGGGCGCGTTTGACAACCGGTGCGAGTGCCTGTGGATCGCTTGGAGTAATGAGAATCCCTTTTGCACCGGCGGCAACCAGGTTTTCAATCGCTTGAACTTGTGAATCTGTATCGCCATCAAATCGGCCAGCGAAAGAACTGACTTTGGCACCTAAGGCGTTCGCTTTGGCTTCAGCACCTTCCTTCATTTTGACGAAAAATGGGTTGGTGTTGGTTTTGGTAATTAGACCAATCAGCACTTCTTCTGCGGAAGCCTGTGCCAGTGGCAAGGCTGCAAACATAGCGGCAATAGCGGTTTTGCGTAACAGCGTTTTCATAGCAGATCTCCTTGTGTCTTTGTCTTTTCAAATACACTGGCAAATGAAAACGAATGAACGGTTTCAAATCGTGAATATTGCTGTTCACAATTGAAATAAAGCGGCTAACTGTTTGAATGTGATGGAAAGAGAGATAAGTGAAGCTGACGATAACTTATTGGTTTTGTGATCAAAGGCCAGTCAGGTTGGTAGCCAAATTGCTCAGAAAGCTGGCTGGCAGGGAGTCCGGACATCAACACAAAGTGAAGGTCAGGGAATAGATTAAGCGCCTTACTTCGCAGCCAAATCCCGGTTTCTTTGCTGCCAAGATTAATGTCACTGAGTACACAATCAAAAGAGATCTCTTGAAGTGTTGTCAGCGCTTCGCTCGCTGACTGAACCACTGTGACTTTTGCACCGTCGTTTTCCAGAAAGGCTTTGATGGGGAGGGAAACATCATCATCGTCATCCACCAACAAAACCCAACGGTTGCCACCACAGGTAACGGTTTCAGGGAGCAATTCAGAAGCGTTATCGCCAAGTATTTCCAGCGTGAGGGGCAACATGATGCTGATTTGAGTACCAACGCCTAACTGTGAGCTGATAGCAATTTCACCATGGGATTGCTCGACAAAGCCATACACCATGCTCAAGCCAAGACCGCTGCCTTGCCCCTTTTCCTTGGTGGTAAAAAAGGGCTCCATGACTTTGGTCATCACATCCGCGGCAATGCCATTGCCCGTATCAGAAACCTCCAACAATACTGCTTCCTGATTGGCTTCAAGCATCTGGCAGGCACGGGTAGAAAGGGTGACGACGCCACCTTCTGGCATCGCGGTATTGGCATTGAGAAGCATGTTGATTAACGCGTTCTCCAACCCACTTTTATCCAGATAAACCCAGCTTTCATGTTCAGAAAGATCCAGCGTCAGTCGGCTTGTGCCATCCAGCGTGTATTCGAGAAGATCGGCGAGTTCCCACAACGTTTGCTCCAGATTCACAGGTTCTGGATGAAGCGGCTGTCGGCGGCTGAAAGCCAGTAGCCTGTCGACTAATTGTGTGCCTTTTTCTGTCACCGACAGGGCGCGGTTTAGATAGGTTCTGTTGTTTCCCTCGAGCGGGGCATTCATATCCAACAGTTCAAGGTTGCCACCAAGGGCCGAGAGCAGATTGTTGAAGTCGTGTGCGATGCCGCCAGTCAGTTGTCCCAGCGTTTCCATTTTCTGCGCTTGGCGTAATTTCAAGTCTATCTGACGGTTTTCGGTTAAATCTCGGTACAGGGTGATAAAGCCGCCCGAAGGAAGGGGCTGGCTTCGGTATTCGACGATTCTGCCGTCCTTGAATTGACGTTCAAACACCTGTGGCTCCAAGTGGCGCTGCGCAATGGTCTCTTTTTCATCGAGAGACTCCTGGTCACTTTGCAACAGTGAAGGGGTGATCAATGCCTGAACATCTTCAATATGCATGCCTTCATTTAACTTTTGGGGATCGATACCCAGCAGGGCGATATATTTTCGGTTCCACACCAACAGGCGGTTGTCTTTGTCGAAGGCACTTAGTCCATCCTGCATATCGTGGAACAAGGTTTCTAGAAGAAGCTTCTGGCGAGACAAGTCGCCTGTGACCCGGGCTTTTTCGATTGCATTGTGTTGGAAAGCTTTGAAAGCACTTGCGAGCTTACCGATTTCATCCTGACGGGGAATGTTGATAGGTTCATGTTCTGTGTTACCACTGGCGAGGCTAATCATTTCATCAGTGACCCGTTGAAGGTCTTTCGCCATGCGATCATTAAAACGATAAAGATAAAACACGCCAACGGCGAGAGAGAGCAATATGAACGCCATAAGCAGCGCAACGTGATTGATGGCTTTTCTTGCGAGGAGCTGCTGTTCGTTGACATCATTCTGGTGGGTTTGAACAATCTCCGTCACGTAGTCAGCCATTCGCTCTGACTGCGCACGGATCGAGGCCAGTAAGAAGGCGTTTTCTGAACGCAATGCGTTAATTTGTTCGTTACTGCGGGACAGGGTTGCCAGCACGGGTGAAACACTACGAGACAAAGTGGGATTGTTAACGGCTGCTTTTTCAATGCTGACCATCATCTGTTCTATCCATCCTGACTGGATCCGTGTGGGATCCTTGCGGAAAGCATCGACAAATCCTTTACCAAAAGAATAGGTTTCAAGTTCATCCAGCGAGAACTGCTGGGCCATCAAGTCTTCGCGAATAAACAATTCACTCTCCACGTTGGCCATCAGTCTGGTGAGTGTGTTTTCGACTTCTTGGTAACGTTTCCCAAGCTCTAGGGCATAATCTGGATTTGTCAGTTTGGCGGCATTCTCCCGCAATGCTTTTGCTCTGGCGTAGAGCTGGGCTTTTTCGTTCTGCACCTGAAATGGGCGGGCAGAGGAGGCGGTATAAGGCGCCATTGCCGCAATTTGGGCGACACCTTCAGAGAGATTCAAAGCCGTTTGCGTATCGGTCAGAGTAGTTTCCGTGACGCGATCGAGCAGGTATTGATTCTGCCATAACGTAAACAGGGAAAAGCCCGCCATCAGTGTGGTGAGAAGTAACAACACCGACAGTGTCAGCATTAAATGCGGGCGAATACTCTGGCTTCGCATTACTGGTCGCTTAATGCCGAATTCATGACTTGGACGACGGAGCAGTCAAAGCGATAACCGAGACCACGCTCAGTTTTGATCAACGAGGGAATTCGAGGGTTTGGTTCGATTTTCCTCCTAAGCCTGACCACCAAAACATCGATTGTCCTGTCCATGGAATCAGTGTCGAAGCCATGTGTTTTTTCCATGAGTTGCTCTCGGGTCAAGACGCGCTGGGGGGAGGAAATAAAGGCTTCGAGGAGGGAAAACTCACCGTAAGTCAGGTCGGCTTGGTGCCCATTGGTATGAATGAGTTGGCGTCGGGAAAGGTTGAGCGTCCAATCAGAAAATTGATAGAGGGTTTCGTCACTTATGATAGGTTTGGATTCAATCGCCTGAGATTTTTTGCTTCGACGAAGCAGCGCATTTACCCGGGCGGTGAACTCGCGCAGGTTGAAGGGTTTCATCATGTAATCATCGGCGGCGACTTCCAGTCCAATAATCAGATCGGTGGCATCCCCTTTGCCAGTGAGCATCATAATGGGAATATCGCTGTTTTCCCTGAGTTGACGCGCTAACTGGAGACCATCTTCGTTATTTAGACGAAGGTCGATCACTGCTAAGTCGACATCGCGGGCAGCTCGTAGCTGGCTTCCATTACTTGCTTTCGTGACGTTGTAACCAACCTGAACTAGGGCATCGGCTAGGACGTCTCTCACTTCCTGCTCGTCATCGACGACGACGATATGTGAGACCTGACTGCTCATCATACTTCCTCCATTGACTTAGGAACTATAGCAGTAGGCTACTGAATTGAATGGAGGAATTCTGAGAATGAATCAAATACTGTTTGTACGTACAGATAAAATCAACGATGGGCGACAAGCTGGGGTATACTGCACCTGAGATTGCTACTTCTGAGGCTAACTTGCAGTATCAAGACGGTTTTTTAATCAGTCGACACAGTCGTGATATCGGCGAACAGACTGAACTGACACTCTGGGTTCAGACCGACAATGGACCCGCGAAATTGATTGTCACGGGCGAAAAGCCAGTGTTTTTTGTTGCGTCCGTTCATGTGAACCAGGCTCAGACAATACTCAATACCGCAGGTATCGCCTTCACTTGCCGCGAACTGCCTTTGAAAGACTTTGCTCTCCAAACGGTATCTGGTTTTTACTTCAATACGATCAACGCTGCCAATCGTGCAAGCCGCCTTCTTCAGATGGAAGAGATTGATACCCTCGAATCTGATGTTCGTTTGCCTGACCGCTATCTGATGGAAAGGTTTATTTGTGGTGGATTAACCTTCGATGGTAAGGCGACCCAACGCAGAGGCTTTACGGAATATCGCGAAGCCAAAGCGAAATCGTCCGACTATTCCACTTCGCTTTCCCGCGTGTCTCTCGATATCGAGTGCTCAGAGAAGGGCGTACTTTACTCAATAGGCCTAGATAGCGAGCGTGATAGCCGTGTCATCATGATTGGCGACAAACCAGCTAATGCTGATGAGTACCCTTGGATTCAGTGGGTAGCATCAGAATATGACTTGCTGAAAGCTCTCAATGATTGGTTTGCCACCTTTGACCCTGACGTGGTCGTGGGATGGAGTGTGATTGATTTTGACTTCAGACTTCTGGTCAAACGCGCTGCATTTCACAAGCTGGATTTACGATTGGGGCGCGGTGGCGAAAAGGCACATTGGCGCGATTCTTCAAACAGCCGACAGGGGTTTATCACCTTGCCAGGGCGTGTGGTGATTGATGGCATTGATGCGCTGAAAACGGCGACATACAGCTTTCGTTCATGGTCGCTTGAATCGGTATCCCGTGAAATGTTCGGCGAAGGCAAAGCGATTGATAACCCTTACGATCGTATGGACTCCATCAACCGTATGTTCCGTGATGACAAGCCAGCACTCGCAAAATACAACCTGCAGGACTGTGTGCTTGTTAACCGCATTTTTGAGCAAACTCACTTGCTGGAATTTCTTATCCAGCGCAGCCGTTTAACGGGCATCGAACTGGATCGTATTGGCGGTTCAGTGGCGGCTTTTACCAATCTTTATCTGCCAAGGTTACACCGAGCTGGTTATATCGCGCCAACGCTGGCTAGCGAAAACTGGATTGCCAGCCCCGGCGGTTATGTGATGGACAGTAAGCCTGGCTTGTATGACTCCGTACTGGTGTTGGATTTCAAATCCCTCTATCCCTCGATAATCCGTACGTTTTTAATCGACCCCTTAGGTTTGATTGAAGGGCTTCAGGCTCAGGAAAGCTGTGTTCCTGGCTTTCGTGGTGGTGTCTTCCACCGAGAAAAACATTTCCTGCCGTCATTGATCGAAAACCTTTGGAAAGCCCGCGACGAAGCCAAACTGAAAGGCGAAAAGGCGTTCTCACAGGCGATTAAGATCATCATGAACTCTTTTTACGGCGTCTTGGGTTCATCGGGCTGCCGCTTCTTTGATCATCGATTGGCTTCGTCAATCACCATGCGTGGTCATGAAATTATGAAGACCACCCGTGAGCTGATTGAGGCAAAAGGGTATGAAGTTATTTATGGCGACACTGACTCGACCTTTGTTTCGCTAGGAAGGCTCTATTCAAACGAAGAGGCGGATGAAGTGGGTCAAGCGCTGGTGGAGCATATCAATGCGTGGTGGATTAACCACCTAACCGAAAACTATGAAATTACCTCGGCGCTTGAGATTGAATACGAAACTCACTACCAGAAATTCCTGATGCCGACGATTCGTGGACAGGATACCGGCAGTAAAAAGCGCTATGCGGGTTTGGTCAATAAAGATGGTGAGCGACGTATTGTCTATAAAGGATTGGAAACGGTTCGGACAGACTGGACGCCATTGGCTCAGGTTTTCCAACAAACCTTGTATCAGAAGGTTTTCGATGGGGAAGAGGTGGAAGAGTACGTGCGTAATACGGTTGAAGACACGTTACGTGGTAACAATGATGATCAACTTATCTATCGTAAACGATTACGCCGTAAGCTTTCTGACTACGAGAAGAATGTGCCGCCCCATGTGAAAGCAGCACGCAAAGCCGATGAGGCGAATAAGAAGCTAGGGCGCAACCTTCAGTATCAGCACGGCGGCTGGATTGAATACGTAATCACTGTTAACGGTGCCGAGCCATTAGAAGCATTGGATAGTCCGTATGACTATCAACATTACGTCGACAAACAATTGAAGCCGATTGCAGACGGTATATTGCCTTTCATCGGGAAGAACTTTGATGATTTGGCGATGCCACAGTTAGGATTGTTCTAAATTCGGGTTTATTCGTTGAAGAAAAACAAAGAGCCGGGCATTTATTGCCTGGCTCTTTGTCTTCAAAATACTTCGAGCTAGAAGAAATCGACGCTTGAAACGTAAGTGCGAGAGGCGAGAACCGGGTCAAAGCAGACTGCACCACGGTTTGGTGTACAAACTTTATAGACATCACCACAATCAAAAATCGCGAGAATAGTTTCATCGTCAGTGCCAAAGCAGGCTGGTAGTTTATCGCCAACTTTAGCCATTACTTCCTGACCTTCATGTTCCCACGTCAGACTTTCAATGCGCGAATCCTTGACTGGGGCATCAACGTGTTTAGCAATGGCTAGGTAAATGGATTCTGCGTGATCTTGGGACTCAGCGGACGGAACAAAAAACGACATAACTCCTCCTAAATAACAATCATCCTTGCGCCCTTTTATTTTATTCTTTCAGAGTTGGAGCTCTGTACTGCAAAAAGGCGATAACCCAAAAGGTTATGTGGTCAACTTAACAAATTTAGACCACTAAACGCAATGGAATTTTATTCCGCTAGTGGAAATCACCTAAGCGGAAATGATTGGGCGTAAAGTTAATATCAGCGAGTTACAGAAGGAAATTTGCTTTTCGAGTGAAAACTCGCTTGAATGAAAACACAGACACAAACGACATCGGAGGGTGTATGGAACAACTCGATTTCTTTACCGTGCCCAGCCCTTGCATTGGTGTGTGTCAGGTGAATAACAAAGGCTATTGCAAAGGTTGCTTTCGAAGCAGGGAAGAGCGTTTTCACTGGAACGATTTTACCGGTGAGCAAAGACGTAATGTGATTCGACTTTGTAAGCAGCGTTATGTGCGTGTGATGCGGGCTAAATTGGCGAAAGAAGCAGAAGGAAATGTGGAAGAGGTCAGCCCACAACAGTCCCTGTTTGGTGATGAAGACTAATTAGCTGACGACCAACAGCGAATACAAAAAAAGCGCCTCGAGAGGCGCTTTTTCAATTCAAGCTCAAACGCAATTAGATGCGGATGAAATCCATGTGCATAACTTTTGGCTTGAACGGGTGACGTTGGATGTCCTGAGGCTTAACGTTAACTTCAGCACCGTCGATAACCAGAGTAATCGCTTCGTAGAACTCAGGCTTGTCCATTTGAGTGATCACTTTTTTGTGGTCCAGAGCGATTGCTACAGGAGCTGCTTCGCCACCGTAAACTACTGCTGGGAATTGATCAGCGTGACGCAGGCGGCGGCTCGCACCTTTACCCTGCTCAGTACGTACTACTGCTTCGAATTTCATAATAAATACTCTTAAATAGAGAGTTGAAAATAAGTACCTAGATTTGCGACCAAACTAAGTACCAAGTAAATCGAGCGCGGATACTAACATTGAGACTGGGTAATAACAAGCGTTACCAGTGATTTAATGCGTGAATGCTGAGTACTTGTGCGCATTGTGTTTTTAATCATCAGGTTTGAGGTGGGTTGCGATGTTTTTCTGCTCAAGCCACGTTGGTCAACATGGTTCTGACCTCTTGCTGTGAGGCGAACTGATTCAGGTCGAAGATTTTATCCCTAATCGCCCAAAATCGGCCATTCTTTCTCGCCACAATAAAGTCAGGAAACCTCAGTCTGTGTTCTGCACGCGCGACTTTAGAAGGCGCTGTGTCTGTAAAAGGTCTGTGCCGGTCAACCAAATGTGGATTGATAAATTTAGCGAGAAATTCATCCTTTTGGCGTTTAGTCGAAAGGGGCCAAACTTCATGAATTTCCGCGCCATCCTGCCCGACATAGGTGACTTTTAACTGCGGTTTATCGAATTTGTTTTTCCCTGCTGTTAAGCGCATATCAGCGCAGGCCATGATCATGGCATCTTTGAGCTTTAAGGCGTCTCTCAGCTTTTTATCAGGATCGACCAGTGCGTGATCACACTGGTGGCAGCGCCTTGCGGCTATGTCGTTGTCTGCGCCGCACTCGCTGCAAAACTTGGCGCGGAAGCGGTAGCCACAAATTTCACGTTCGCCATCATCGTCTTCAAAGAAGCCCTGACAACGGCGGCCATAGTGTTCAATGAGAAAGCCATTGTTATCCAACTTGCCCCAGAAATTGTTGTTAAAGCCACAGGCAGGGCAGGGAACAGTAACGATTTCGCTGTCGCTATCCGGCTTAGGATCGCCAATTTCAGGTTGATATAGGTCGTAGACATTGCCTGCATAATCCAGAATCAAACAGTCAGTCTTACCGGGAGAGAGGCGTAATCCTCGTCCTGCGATTTGTTGATACAGGCTGACGGATTCTGTCGGACGCAAGATGGCGATGAGATCGACATGTGGTGCATCAAAGCCAGTTGTCAGCACTGATACGTTGACCAGATACCTAATTTCCCGTTTTTTGAAGCGCTGGATAATATCGTCACGCTCATCTTGCGCTGTATCACCAATGACGAGTGCCGATTCGTTCTCAGGCAGCAGGGTGAGAATTTCCTGAGCGTGTTTTACCGTGGCGGCAAAGATCATCACGCCATGCCGTTCTTTGGCGTAATCCAGAACCTGATTAATGATTTGGGGCGTCGCTCTTGGTGCGTTTTCTATCACACGGTCCAAATCCGCTTCTTTATAGAATCCTGTTGGTGACGCTTTGAGTGATGAAAAGTCGTAACTCAACACTGGCGCATCAAGGATCTTCGCTTCCGTCAAAAAGCCTTCATCCAACAAGAATCGGATAGGAAGCTCGAAGATACAATCGCGGAAGAATCTCGGTTTCTCGCTGCGAACACGTCCAGCGGTGTGATATTGATAGATCCAGCCCATACCGAGTCGATAAGGTGTCGCTGTTAGACCCAATACCTTAATGCCAGAGTTAACGGTTTGGAGATGGGAAATGACTTTACGGTAGCTACTGTCTTCATTATCCGGCACGCGGTGGCATTCATCGATAACTAACAAAGAAAACTGATCTTTGAATGCATCAAGATTTCGCACCACGGATTGCACAGAAGCAAAGACGACTTTATCGCTACTTTCTTTTCTGCCGAGTCCCGCCGAAAAAATCCCGCCTTTCAATCCATACCCTTCGTACTTTTCGTGGTTCTGTTCGACCAGCTCTTTCACATGGGCAAGGACCAAAACACGACCACGTGCCAACTTTGCCAGCTCTGCGATAACCAGACTTTTTCCTGCACCGGTGGGCAGCACCGCAACGGCTGGGGTGGTGTTGTTTCTAAAGTAGTGGACGACGGCTTTGACCGCGTCAGCCTGATAAGGACGAAGGGTATACATGGAATCAAAAAGGCAGCCAATTCAAGGCTGCCCAGTGTATCTGCCACACAAAGTAAAGGCTAGCGCGATAAACGCTTGGACATAATGCAATGCTGGCGACGAGCCATGTAGTCAAACTGCTCGTAAAACTCTCTGGCACCGCTGTTACCAATGTTCACTTCAAGAATCACTGCGTGGCAGTCTTTTTCGAGGGCATGCGCCTCGATATTCGGCAGGACATGAGAGCCGACACCTTGTCGACGCCAATCCTGCTGGAGGAAGATTTGGTCGATCACTGCGATTTGTCCGCCCAGTTCAATGCTGAAGCTGTAACAAAGCACAACATATCCGATAATTTCCTGCTCGTTTCCTTGCTCTAGGCTGATAAGGAAAACGTCGCCATGGTTAGGGTGTCCAATGAGGAAACTGAATGCGGAAGTCACATGTTCGACATCAAAAGTCAGTGCCTCGTGGTCGTGCATAAACTTTGACAGTTCAAGCAGGCGTGGCATTGACTCAACGGAAGGCGACTGCAGCGTAATTTTCATAAATGCTTCCCTGATCAATAAGTTAGTCGATGGGAGATTATAATCATATTTTAGAAGTCACGAGTTTAGACTGTGGCGATTTTGTTAAGTTCGGCATCTCTTAGTTATAGACAGTGAATCGGAGAGTGCAATTTCAACAATAAGGAATGAGAGTACATAAACGGATCTGAACTTTCCTGATAAAACACCCGGCTGCGAGCTTTAAACACTGCCTCTCTTGGAAGTTTAAGTATATAATCCGCGCCCTCAGAAACATGTGGTGAAAAGCAATGATCAGGCTAGACAAATTCTTGTGCGAAACAGTCGGTGTTACGCGCAAACAAGCAGCGAAAGTCCTCAAAGAAGAACGTGTCACGGTTGATGGTGAAGTCATCAAAAACGGTGCTATCAAAATTGCCGAAGATGCGGATGTAGAATTCGATGGCATGTCGCTGAGCCTGTCCGGTCCTCGTTACTACATGATGAATAAGCCTGAAGGGTATGTTTGTTCGCACGACGACCCTTACAATCCAACGGTTTTTGTCCTGCTGGATGAAATCGGTGCTGAGAAGCTGCACATTGCAGGGCGCTTGGATTGCGATACCACCGGTCTATTGCTTCTGACCGATGATGGCCAATGGTCACACCGTGTGACGTCCCCAAAACACAAATGCGACAAGACTTACCGAGTGTGGTTAGATGATGCGGTCAAAGAGGGCGTTGCAGCGACTTTTGCAGAAGGTATTAAACTGCGTGGCGAGAAGACAGAAACCTTACCTGCTCAGATGGAACAGATAGACGAAAAAGAAGTGCTTCTGACCATTCACGAAGGCAAATACCACCAGGTAAAACGCATGTTTGCCGCAGTAGGCAACAAGGTGGTTGGTCTTCATCGTGAATCCATCGGAGAACTCATTCTGGATGAAGAACTTGAGCCGGGTGAATACCGCGAGCTGACCGAAGAAGAGATTGCACTGTTCTTACCTAAGCAATATACCCAAACAACCTGAAGATGCAGGATTCAGCGAGATTGACTGGCGTTGTGATCGCGGCGTTCCTTTGTAGGTGTAGTCACCTCCATCAAAAAGGAACAACAAAGAGCACGGCGTCAGTCAACTCGCCCGAAGGGAGGACATCAATGCGCCCACTTCTTCGTCAAATTCCACGGAAATAGAGCGACTATTCCACGTAAAATTTGCCTCGAATT
>NZ_LASY01000148.1:0-12143 GCF_000973155.1 Grimontia sp. AD028
GTGGTGGTGCCATCATTGATGGTGGTTTCGACGGCAGCCGGTGCTGTGGGTTGCGCTTCAAAGTCACCGCCAGACGTCGAATCCACCGACACGGAAAACACATCATCATCCGCTGATTCATTGAGGCTGTCGATAAGAGTGTCTACCGTGAAGTCGACTGAAGTAGTACCGGCAGTGATCACCACATCACGGGTCACCGGGGTGATATCACCCTCTTCTGTCGTCTTGTGGCCAACTACCACAGTGATGGTGAAGTCAGAAGTAGGTGCATCCGAGAGCGTCAAGGTGTAGTTGGCGTTCTCACCCTCATTGACCGAGGCATCGCCAGTTAAGGTGAGCGTCGGTGCATCCGTGGTGGTGCCATCGTTGATGGTGGTTTCTACCGCATTAGGTACAGCAGGTAGTCCTTCAAAGGATCCCCCCGCGGAACTTGTTACTTCAACTTTAAAGGTATCTTCGTCAGCACGTTCATCATAAACATCATTAAGGGCTTCTACAGTAAAGCTTGCTGTTGTGCTGCCTTCAGGAATGACGACTAACTTTTCTGAAACTGTTATATCTCCAGTTTCACTGGAAATGTGGCTAATAGTAACGACTATTTCCATGTCTGAATATGGAGCCTCAGAAAGCTCCAATGTGTAGGTCGCGTCAGAGCCTTCATCCACGACGCTATCGCCACTCAATGAAAGTATTGGAGTGTCTTCACCAGCCTTCAGATCTTCAGTGTCTTCATCCAAAATGGTAGTAGTTAAGGGTGCGGATGAATCGACTAACTGTTGGTTATCGCTGACTTCAGTTTTGATAATAGAAACTTCAAAGCTGTCATCATCGTCACTTTCATCAAGGGAGTCGTCTAATATATCAACGACAAAGATGGCTTGAGTTTGGTCTTTAGGGATCACCAATTCTTGGGAAATAGGTGTTATATCGCCGGATTCTGATGTTTTATGCTGCACACTAATAGTGATCACAATGTCCGACGTTGCAGGCTCTGATAATGTAATGGTGTATGTGGCAGTGCCTCCTTCAAATACAGAGTTACTGCCATTTAATGTCGCTTGAAGGAGAGAAGGGACACTTGGCGAAGATGCCCCTGATTCTTGAGTGTTTAATAAAGCGTTTTCTCCAAAAACGTCAAGAAAGGGAGAGCTGTTACCGAAAGTGTAATCGGTATCAAATCCCGCTGAAGTCAATACAGAAAGTGAATTGGCGAGAATGACAGCCTGTGGAGCAAGTGAAGAACCTGGTGAAGCTTCGCCAGCCTGTGGATCCACATCTGCAACTAGTAAAGGGTCTCTACCTTCGCTGATTGCCTTAAGAATTTCCTCGAGATCATCCGTCAGTACCATGTCCGGCGAAACGTCACCGTCCACAAGCAGTACGGTATGCGAAGCTATATCATCCCCAGTTGCAGAGCTATTGTTTTCTTCATTTTGCAGTGGAATAAAAATAACGTCACCCTGATTTATTTTTATTCCACTTTGTGCATATTCAACTCGTCCATTTTTAGAAATAAATACTTTTTTATTAGCCATCTGATCTAGAGTCTCTTCGGACATCCATGAATCCTCAATTATCTACCAGTCTTTTATAAGAATAATCACCTGAATAGAGTAGGGCTTAATTAAGGCTTTGTGACTATGGATATGATGATTTTTTAATTATTATTTAAAAGTGTATTAATATTGAGAATTAATTCATTCGTCAACATTTGATGCGGAACTCATTCAAACTCAATGGGTTGATTAGACATGTAGTTGCAGTGACATCGGTTGATATCGCAGTTTTTAAGGTGTTGAGCTTAGCGGCTGATCCTTAGGTAAATAAACGACAACGTAAGGATGTTAGTTTTGAAGGTGGTGTATTAATAAAAGAGTGGTACTTATTATTCATCAAATAATGATGTTGGGAGCTTTATTATTATGCTGATCACAAAATAAAGTCACTTTGACTAGATGATTATATATTGGCTGTTATTTATAGCCAGAAAATCTGTCACTTAAGTGTATTAAAAAGGGCGGAAATCCGCCCTTTTTAATCGATATGCGCAATTAAGCAAATGCGTCTTGAAGCGGTGGAACGACCTGCTTCTTACGACTCAGAACTCCATCCAGCCAAACGCGGCCGTTTTCGGTTTCTTTACCGTATGCACGCTCAACAACAGAAACGTCATCAGAGATAACCAGAAGCTCAGAACCTTCTTTCATGATGTCAGTCAGTAGCAACATCACAGTATGGCGCTCGCCTTCTGCTTTTAGAGTAGCGATGTCTGCTTCCAGTTCTGATTTAATGTCGTCAAATACTGATAGATCGACTACTTCCAATTGGCCGATGCCTACCAGATTACCGTTCATGTTGAAGTCTTTGTAATCACGCATCACCAGATCACGGATAGGTGTGCCAGCGACTGCTGATTTCACATTGAACATTTCCAGGCCAAGGGCTTCGTAGTCTTCAATACCAGCAATCTTCGCTAGGTCTTCAACACAACGAATGTCTGCGGTGGTGCAGGTTGGAGATTTGAAGATAACGGTGTCGCTCAGAATCGCGCACATCATGATGCCTGCGATCTCTTTTGGAATTTCTACACCGTGGAAGTCATACATCATTTTGATGACGGTGTTAGAACAGCCAACAGGACGGATCCAACATTCCAGTGGGGTAGAAGTAGTTAGGTCGCCCAGTTTGTGGTGGTCAACGATACCGACGATCGTTGCTTCTGCGATGTCGTCAGGTGCTTGAGTCAGTTCAGAGTGGTCAACGATGTAAACTTCTTCGCCTGCATAGCTCAGTTTCAGCTCAGGAGCTTCGAAACCAAAGCGTTCCAGGATGAAAGCAGTCTCTGGAGAAGGTTCTCCAAGACGCGCTGCTACTGCTGGCTCACCGATTTGGTTTTTCAGGTATGCAAGTGCAATTGCACCACAGATAGAATCAGAATCAGGGATCTTATGACCCACAACATACATTGGCATATTTGGCTCTCGTCATGCTCACATTTGAATTTTGGCGCATTTTACCAGAGTGGCCTTAAATGTACATTCATCCATAGTATGAGGATGTAACAAACGCCCAACATGCGTTGAGCGTTAAAGTTACGGCGAAAAATGCTGAAAAACGGCAGCCATCAAAGTGGGAGGATCACACCGACGTTGAGTTGAGGCGCTAAGCCGCTAGGTAGAAAGGTGTCCTGATGTCGGAAGTATCCCATTTCAAGACCATATCTGACTTTGATAGGTAGATTGTAATCAAATACCAATGCTGCGCCGACACTTGGTCCATAGGCCTTCAGCTCTTCTCTATCACGGCCAAAGTAGTTTCTTGTGCCTTTGTACTCAGCAATACCAGCTTCGAGCTGAACCGAATACGCTTGGTGTTTACTTTCTAAATATTGAACACCTAAACGGTAGTGTTTAACTGACTCTTTGTCAGAGAACCAGTAGGAATCGGCAATTCCGAAACTGCCATACACGGCTTCAAACCCCATGACATCGTTAACGCCAAGTTGAGCACCCAAGCCCCACTGCATTCCGATTTTCAGGTCAGGAGAAAAATGGATATCTGCGGTTGCCATTGAGCTGAATGCTAGTGCTACAGAGCATACTAATTTTTTCATCGTTACTTCTTCCTGTTAGCGAATGGCTCAGAACTTATAGCCGATGGAAAGCGAAAAGTGGTCAGTGAAGGCATCGTCTGTCAGGCGGTCAATGCGCAGGTCGGTATAGATGGTGTCATTGAAAGTTGCTCTTACACCCGCACCGACGTAAATCGCGGTGTCTGAGTAAGAGCTGGAAGCACTTCCCGCATCACCAGCATGAAATTCGTACTTGTCTTTGTAGCTTGCAAGGCCAATGACGCCGTAAGGTTTTACATGGAATTGATTGAGATCGAAGGTATAGCCGATATCCGCATCTAACTTGTATGTGTTGGTTTTCAAGTTCGTACCGTATCGTTTCCCATCAGCAATGAGCTCGACACTGTCGCTTGTGTTGCTATATGACACGTTGACACCAACTATTCGGTTAATGTCATAGCCATATTCGAGTTTGAAACCATTACCCCAATCAACGCGCTCACCATAAATATTTTCAATATCAGCACTGATAAAGCCAACGCCTGCTCGGTGGCCTGAGAAATCGGCTGCCAAAGCGCTTAAAGGAAGGAGGAAGATGGAACCTGCTAACACTGCTTTTTTCATGATTGCTCTCTTTATAAGGGAGCATCCTTGCTAATTACGTGAGCCTGTCCTTAAGTGGCGAGACCAGAATAGGGGATTAGTGTGATAACCCCCAATTAGCAGCAGTTATGTCGGTGATTAGTGCTGGTTATTGGATGGCGAGTTCCAGTTCTTCTTTGATAAGGCTGTTGAGCCAAAGAGTCAGAGGGTCGTTACCGTTTCTTTGGTGGAAGAAACTATTGAGGGAGTAGGTTAGTTCGAAATCTTGGGTATCAATATCTATACGACGCAGAGAAGGGTATGAACTGAAGGGAAAGAGATTGCTGGTAGCGAAAAACATGTTTGATTTATGTAAAACATCGACTATCGCCATTGGGTAGGCAGAGCGAAAGCCAACTTTGTAAGGAAGAGATAATTCTTTCATCTTCTTGGCTGCAACGGGCAGGTCTTCACTCCAACCAGGTATGAAAAGAGAGGCAAGCTCGTACTTAGAAAATTCGTTCGGTGTCGCGGATTTTGATTGAATTGGGTGGTCTTTTCTTACCGCGCAACAACCCGTGAGGTCGACTAACTTCTGCTCCCGAATATGTTTCGGCTTAACATCAAGGCCATATGAAATACCCATTAGAAGTTGGCCACTTTCAATGTCTGTAATAGTAGAAGAAGTCCAATTAACAACTTCAACCTCGAGGAAGGGGGCTTTTTCCCTGAGCTCAAGAATAAAAGTGCCAGACAGACGTATCATGACTTGAGGGGCAAATGCGATCCTGATTTTTTTCTTCAGGGTGAGAGGTTCAAACGCTTCCAGTTCATTCAAAGAAGATTGGAGGTCGTTTAAAGCCGGAATAATTTTTGCGGCTAATTCTTCCGCTTTGGATGTTGGTTGCAGCCCCTCTGGGACTTTTATAAATAGCTCATCATTGAAAAAGTGACGGAGCTTTTTAAGGTTTTGGCTGACAGCAGGTTGCGTGACGTACAAACGCTCGGCGGCTTTCCTTGTATTTTTCTCTTGGAAAAGCACAAGGAAAATACGAAGTAAGTTGAGGTCGATAGTATTAAAAATATCTTTAGACATGAAGCGCTAAGCCAGTTCGAAACCAACGTTCATTATGCCGGATAACGCAGACCGTAAAAAGAAAAAACGCTGCCGGAGCAGCGTCAATGGGCACTATGGTGCTATGAAATTGTTATAGATCTCTCATCAGTATTTCAAGCTCTTCCGTGGCTTCTTCGATGAGATGCTCCAGTTCCTTGGCGTCATCATTTGCAAGTGGCAATTGCCAATGGACTGGTTTGCCATTTGACGTGTGTTTGCCTACCAACTTCGTCACTCTGCCGCTGCGTTCGAACCTTAAGTGTTCAAACTCTGCAGCGTGGCATTGACGTTTCTCAACGATCTCAATTTCTAACAGGCCGGTAGGATTAACCTGTACGTGAGCGTGTAATTGCTTTGTGTCTTTGAGCAAATAGTTTCTGTGTCGAGCCAACATAAACCACCCCTTAGCTGCGTCCCCATTCCGCACTTCAAGTGTAGTCAACTGGATGTGTATGGATCGCAAAAAAATGCGTAAAAATGCACAAACATTGATCAAGATACTGATGCGTATATGGATCTTTTTTCACGTATTAAATACGGTAATTTTTAAGGAGTTGCGGGCTTTAGGTGGGCTAAAAAAGAAAAACCCGAGCAGGGCTCGGGCTTTACGGGCATCACATTGCGCGTACAATTTTTTCCAGTGCTTTTTGCAATGAAGACATCTCTTCATTGGAAAGCAATGAAGACAAAATCAACTTATTGTTGGATTCTGCTTGAGACATCATGTCGGCCATCATTTGTCCTTTTTCAGACAAGGTCAAGATTTTGGATCGGCGGTCATGAATGTCATCACGACGGTCAATATAACCCTCCATCACCAAGCCTTGCACGACACGACTGACTTTCGACTTTTCACTGGCTAAATATGGCAACCCCATTAGATCGCCTTGGCGCAGTTCACCTTTGTCTGCCACTGCGGCGATAGTAATTGCCTGTTCAGAACTTAATGTGACGCCTTGCTGTTCCAACCAATCGTGATGACGCTTGGCTGATTTGAGAGCAACGAGTCGGCATAAAAAACTCAGTTCCGATTGAATATACACGATTATCACTAGTTTATTGGTGTTATAAGTGGCACGCATAGTACAACTGGAAATGAAATAAAGTCTAATCCGCTAGGCAGTTGTGTTATAAGAATGTATCGCAATGAGTTTATTGTTTTTGTAAATATAACATGATGAAAATTAAGAACTTATAATAGGCGTGTGAAATGACTTGTAGCAAATGTGATACCTGTCACTTATTGCTTTGAGTTTATTTTAAGCAGGGAGATTATTTAATAACCAAAAAAGACCTGAAAGAAAGTTCCAGGTCACATTCTATTATTTTGTAAAACTTTATGAATATATATAAAGCTCAACTTTTTGAATACTTTTAACGCAAGTATTAGTAACAATTTTCTGGATAGAGTGGGGTATAAGTTAAAGTAAAGGGCTAAACATATAAAAGAACTGCTCAATCGGACGATTAAACACAGAACGTCTAGACCACTCGGTTCGGTCAACCAGAGAAGAGTTCGCCATGTAGCCATTTTGCAGCGCAACTAAATCGTCGCAAAATTCAGGGTCATCTACGCAGAGCGTCAATTCAAAATTGAGCCAAAGGCTGCGCATATCCAAGTTCACCGTCCCGATAAGACAGAAATTGTCATCGACCATCACTGACTTAGTATGCAAAAGTCCGCCATTGAAACGATAGATATTAATGCCCGCGCGTAACAGCTCGTTAAAGAAAGAGCGGCTGGCCCATTCCACCATCAGGCTGTCGTTTTTGGCCGGAATAATAATATTTACCGTGACTCCGCGCTGTGCGGTCGTTTGCAGTGCACTAAGCAGGCTCTCACTGGGTACCAAGTAAGGTGTGGTGATTGTCAGGCTCTTTTTCGCCTGATGAATCGCCAGCATTAGTACCTGTTGAATGATGCCATCCGGCATACCGGGACCGGAAGGAGCGACCTGAACCGAGTGATTTGCATGACGATGCTCTTCAATCAAGCTGCATTGAGGCAAATCGGGCAGATAGCGAAGGCCGGTTTCCACCTCCCAGTCCCAGGCAAATATGCTGTTGAGAATAGGCACGGAAGGACCTTCGGCTTTGACCATAATGTCGACCCATTGGCCTACACCTGCATTCTGCTTAAAGAAACGAGGGTCGACCAAGTTCATCGAGCCTGTGTAGCCAATCTTGTTATCGACTATCACGATTTTGCGATGCTGACGGATATCCAATCTGCGAAGGAACATACGCGCTGGACTGACCGCAAGAGCTTCAATGAGTTCAACCCCGGCTTTACGCATTGCATCAGGCCAATGGCTTCTGAAAAAGGTTTTACTACCAGCGGAATCAAGCAGAATTCGCACCGTAACGCCGCGTTTCGCTGCATCACACACCGCTTTGGCGACATCGTCTGCATGTCCGCCAGGATGCCAGATATAGAAGACCATATTGACTGAGTGTTCGGCCTCCCTGACGTCTTGAGCTATGTTCCGGAGAATGTCTGCGGTTTCTTTGAACAACGTGAGTTGATTACCCGCCAACGCAGGGATACCTGCCCGTCGCAGGCATAAATCGTGAACAGGGCGAGCGAGGAAACTTTGGTGCTGTGGTCGGTGAGCTTCACATTCATTGATGGTTTCAAGCCATTTACCATAAGGCGCAAACATAGATCTGGCGCGTTCGGCCCTTTTCCTACCAAGGTTGAGCTCGCCAAAAAGCAGGTAAAGAATGACACCAACAATAGGAATGATATAGATGATCATCAACCAGGCGATGGAAACACCAAGCGCGCGACGTTTGAGCACCACGCGAATAGTCACACCAGCGATAAGCAACCAATAAAAGAAGACGCTTGCCCACACCAAAAACTGATAAATCTTATCCATTTCAATCCACTTAGACCCAAAACATCCCCAATATAGGCTGTTAAGAAACAGTATGCACTGTATTTAGCTATGCATATTCCCAATCGCGAGGCAGACGGGAAGTATTTTCCAACTCAACAGACAATTGTTAATAAATCTTTGTCACTAAGTGTTTATAAAGTAATCAGAAGGAGGGCGGAAATGGGGAATTATGTTGGCTGATCGAAAAATATAGCGCGATCGCTTCAAATTTTATTCTCTAACTGGTTTACTTGCCATGCCTGTGCATCAAACAGGAGTTTTGAGTTCTGTAATTATAAGTTTACAGCCTGGCGATCTCTCCCCAAGGAAGGTCGAACATTACCAGGAAAAGAACCACCCAGTTAACTCTCGCTGAATGAGGCTGTCAGGGACGAATTGGGTATAACAATATTAAAAATTTTTAGAGAGTGATTATGGCAAGCGGTAATAGAGCCCAATTTTCTTCCCGTTTAGGGTTTATTCTTGCCGCCGCAGGTTCTGCGGTGGGCCTTGGCAACATTTGGGGTTTCCCTACGCAAGCGGCTAGCAATGGTGGGGCCGTCTTTTTACTGACCTACCTCGCAATGGTATTTATTCTGGCTTACCCACTGTTAGTGGCTGAACTGACCATCGGTCGTTACGGTGCATCTAACCCTATTCGTTCCCTGATTTCTGTTGCACCAAAACAAAAAGCGCTTGGCTCTGCGGTGGGTATCGCCGGTATGTTGGGCGTGAGTGGCATTCTAAGCTTCTATGCCATCGTGGCGGGTTGGTTCTTTGGTTTTCTCGCGGGCCCGTTGCTGAGCGCAGTGGGAATGGATGCAGCAGCGGCTTGGCTGGAAGGCTTCAGCATTGAACGCAATCTGGTATTGATGTTGCTGTTCATGGTGTTGACGATTCTCGTGGTTCGTAATGGTGTCGCAGACGGTATTGAAAAATGGTCAAGCCGTTTGATGCCGGTGCTGTTTGTGCTGTTCATCTTGATGGTGATTTATACCCTTTTCCAACCGGGTGCTGTTGATGGCCTGAAGATGTATCTGGTTCCGGATACTTCGCACTTCTCTCCTGATCTGATGGTCAGTGCGATGGGGCAGGCATTCTTCTCTCTGTCTATCGGTGTGTGCACCATGATGGTTTACGGCTCATACCTTCGCAAAGATGCGGATCTGCCTAAAACAGCGGCGCAGGTTGCTTTGCTAGATACGGGTGTTGCCTTTGTTGCGGGCCTTCTGATCCTCCCTGCAATGTTTGCGGCTCAACACAACGGTGTGCAGATTTACAACGAAGCCGGTGGCCTCTTAGATGGTGATACATTGGTATTCAGTGTGTTGCCAGCAATGTTTGACACCATGGGCAGCGCAGGTCTGATTGTTGGCGTGGCGTTCTTTGCACTGATGGTTATCGCAGCTCTGACCTCATCGATTTCTATGCTTGAAGTGCCAGTATCTTGTGCTTCTGAAGAACTGAACAAAGACCGTAAGACAGTCGTATGGTGGATTGGTGGTGCAATTGCGCTGTTCTCAACCGTTATCATCTTTAACTTTGGTTCACTGTTTGGTCTGGTGATCAGCATTACCACAGAGTACATGCAGCCAATTCTGGGGCTTATCATGGCGCTGATTGCGGGTTGGATTTGGAAGCGTAACCAGGTACTGGAAGAGTTGCGTCAAGGTAACCCAGAAATTTCGGAGAGTCTGTTTTGGAAAGTGTGGCCAACCTACGTTCGTGTAGTGTGTCCAATCCTGATGGCGTTGGTCTTCCTATGGCCCTTGATTAAGTAATCCTCATCAAGCGCAAACTCAACCTCGTATCCCCGGTAAATACCGGGGATTTTCTTTTCTGATTAGAGAAATTTGGGGCGATTGGGTTTACACTCTGCGCTTATTTTTCTGCAGCGACAGGTTTACCCATGTTCAGTCTGGTTTTTCAGAATGATGACTTTCTGGTCATCGATAAACATCCCGGCATTAGTGTTCACAAAGACGATTATGATCAGCCTCTTTTGAGTGAAGTGGCGAAGCAAACGGGCGACGAAAAACTCTACCTGATCCATCGACTGGACAAAATGACCTCTGGCTTGCTTCTATTAGGACGTCATCAACAAGCGGCCTCTGAGCTTTCATCCATGTTTGCCGACAAAACGGTGCAGAAGTTTTATCTGGCTCTGTCTGCAAAGAAGCCAAATAAAAAGCAGGGCACCATTATTGGTGATATGACAAAAAGTCGCCGCTCAATGTGGAAGCTTCTATCCACCAAAACCAATCCTGCTATTACCCAGTTCTTTTCCACGTCTGGTGGTGAAGGTAAACGCTTATTTCTCTGCAAGCCTTACACAGGAAAAACTCACCAGATCCGGGTGGCGCTAAAAAGTGTTGGGTCGTCAATTATGGGTGATGAAACATACAGCGGGGCGGGGGCAGACAGGGGATACCTTCATGCGTTTGCCCTTAGGTTCAATCACGGTGGCGAGGCATTTTCATTCCAACAAAAGCCAAGCATTGGTAACGAATGGCCTGAACTGCCAGAAGAATGGCAAACACCAGAAGCGTTAAACTGGCCGAAGTTGCCGCACCAAAAATAGTAATTAAGTACTCCAAGGATGGAAGTATGGAGTCAAAAATGGCACTTAAACAAAAGAAAACACGCACGCTTAGAAAGTCAGGCTCTTCGAGTCGTTATTGGAGCTTGGCGAACTTTCGTCGCCAACTGAGAAAGAAAAAAGCGCGCGGGTGTAACCGCCGCAACTGTGAATTTTATAATTTGCAGTTGAGCAGTCAGATTGTCGAACAGAATGTCTTTACCGAAAACGCAAAGGAAACGATTGAATGATGAATGCCGCCGCGCTGCCTACATTTTTTGACGTGCTTAGCGCTCGCCTTGCTGAGTGTAACCAAGAAGTACGCCGTGTTTTCCATGGACGTGGGCGTTGCTACGAAGGTTTAGAGCAGCTAACCGCAGATTGGCTGGGTAAAGGCGTGCTTCAGATTGCGATATTCAAAGAATCAGATAGTGAATTCTATGCAGCGTTGCAAGAAGGCATAAGCGCTTTGGTAGCAAGTGATGTGTGGACGAAATGCCAAGGTACGACGGTCATTCTTCAGCATCGCGACCGTGAAGGCTCAGAAACCGAAACCTTGGTGGGCGAAATGCCAAACCAGATTGAAGTGGTTGAGAATGGCCTTAACTACAAGTTGGACTTGGGTAAGCGCCAGAATAACGGTCTGTTTCTGGATATGCGCCTTGGCCGTCAATGGGTGCAAGAAAATGCAGCTGGCAAACGCGTATTGAACTTGTTTGCGTACACCTGTGGTTTCTCTGTGGCGGCTATTGAAGGTGGCGCAGAAAAAGTGGTGAACCTGGATATGGCGAAATCTTCACTCTCACGAGGCCGAGAAAACCATCACCTGAATCAGCACGATTTGAGCAAGGTAAGTTTCCTTGGTCACGAGCTTTTCAAATCTTGGGGCAAGGTGAAGAAGTTTGGTCCTTACGATCTGGTGATCATCGACCCGCCTTCATTCCAGAAAGGCAGCTTCGTACTGACCAAAGATTACGCCAAGATCCTGAGACGTTTATCAGAATTGGTCGCTGACGGTGGTGATGTGCTGGCTTGTGTTAACGCGCCAGACGTGAAATCTGAATTCCTGACAGAGCAAATGAAAGAGCAAGCTCCAGCGTTCAGCTACATCTCTCGACTCGATAACCCACCGGAATTTGAAGATATTGATACTGACAGTGCGCTGAAAGTGATGCATTTTAAACATAGGGCTTAATTTAGGTTCGAAGCTTTATGGACGCATTTCAACGGATAGAAACACCAGGGTCTGTTGACCTTTGGTGGTTAAATTTTGTTCTGACCCTAAGCGTTTTAGGCGCGGCGAGGTGTGTGTCGCCTAGTCATTCTAAGCAAATACACCTCAACAAAGCATAAAACGCTTAGGGCAGAACCCTCCGGGCAGCGTTTGTGGGGAATTTCTGCAGCGTTATCGGC
>NZ_LASY01000149.1:0-13470 GCF_000973155.1 Grimontia sp. AD028
TAACTGATCGGCATTACGCCAAAGCGTCCTTTTTTATCGTCTTTGTTTCGGTTTACAGCACAATGCCGCCTACCACAAAGCCCAGCACAACGGCAGTGGCGATGGTGACCACACCTGGAATGAAGAACGGGTGGTTGAAGACCAGATTGCCGATACGGGTTGAACCTGTATCGTCCATTTCAACCGCAGCCAACAGTGTTGGGTAAGTTGGCAGGACGAACAGCGCACTGACTGCCGCAAACGAAGCAATCGCTGTCAGTGGTGCAACGCCAATCGCCAGTGCCGCTGGCATCAGGGCAACTGTGGTCGCACCTTGTGAGTAGAGCAGCATGGAAGCAAAGAACAGCACCATAGCCAGCATCCATGGGTAGTCAGACAGCAAGGTGCCCGCGACTTCTTTGATGCCTTCAACGTGCGCGTTCACAAATGTTGAACCCAACCAAGCTACACCCAGTACACACACACACGCCGTCATACCTGAGCGGAAAGTCGGTGCCGATGGGATTTTAGATGCATCGATTTTAGTGGTTGCAACAATCAGCGCCGCCGCTGCCAGCATGAAGGTCATGATGGCTTCATTGCGGCCCAGCGTTGGGTTTTCAATCAGGCCGATTGAACCGGAAATCGCTGCGGCGTAAGCCACAACCAGCACGATGGCGCCCAGGAAGATGTAAGTTGCTTTTTTCGCGGTAGGTGCGATTTCACGCTTGGTGGTGCCTTGCAGCTTGATCAGGCCTTTTTCCAGACGCTCTTGATAAACCGGATCATCTTTCAGTTCACAACCCAGGAAGTTCGCCACAAATGCACCTGCCATACAAGCGACGAACGTAGTTGGAATACAGATAGCCAGCAGAGTCAGGTAACCGATACCCAGCGGCTCAAGAATGCCAGAGAAGAACACCACAGCCGCAGAGATTGGAGACGCCGTGATCGCGATTTGAGACGCAACAACCGCGATAGAAAGTGGGCGTGATGGGCGGATGCCTTGCTCTTTCGCCACTTCTGCAATCACAGGAAGGGTTGAGAAGGCAGTGTGGCCGGTACCTGCCATTAGCGTCATCAGATAAGTGACGATCGGTGCGTAGAAGGTAATTTGTTTAGGATTCTTACGAAGAAAATCTTCGGCTTTCTCAACCAACCAGTCCATACCGCCAGCAACCTGCATCGCTGCAATTGCGGTGATCACGGACATGATGATCAAGATAACGTCGATAGGGATATAGCTTTGCGAGGTTGGCATTCCCAAGAATAAGGACAGAGCAACAACACCCGCGCCACCGGCCAAGCCGATACCAATACCGCCAATCCGTGCGCCCAGATAGATGAACGCAAGAACGACGAACAACTCCACTGCTACCATGGGTAACTCCTGTTCAGATTATTAATACAAAAAATAAAAACCAAACGGAGTCACTGTCTTATGGTGCTCATTGCCTTGTAAAAACTAGGGTTTTTAGGGCGCAGTGAATGTAAAAAAGTACCTACGTTTGGGCTTTAAAGCCCAGATGTTCAAAACAGCTGGGCAGAAAAACTAAAAAAGGGTACTCATCGTGAGTACCCATTCTTTCAACGCTTAGTTATAGCGCTTCGCTTTATATTGCGGATGCATCAAGTTTTCGACGGAGAAGATATCATCGAGTTGCTCTTCCGTCAGCAATCCTCTTTCCAAGACCACTTCACGGACGCTCTTACCGGTTTCCGCACAAATCTTACCGACGATGTCACCTTCGTGGTGGCCAATGAACGGGTTTAGGTAAGTGACGATGCCGATGGAATTGTAAACGAAGGCTTCACAGATTTCTTTGTTAACCGTGATACCGTTGATGCACTTCTCGCCCAGGTTCACGCAGGCGTTAGACAGGATTTCGATAGACTCGAACAGCGCCTGACCAATCACAGGTTCCATCACGTTCAGCTGCAGCTGACCGGCTTCTGCTGCAAAGGTCACCGTGGTGTCGTTACCGATCACCTTAAAGCACACTTGGTTAACCACTTCTGGGATCACCGGGTTTACTTTCGCTGGCATGATAGAAGAACCCGCCTGCATTTCCGGCAGGTTGATTTCGTTGAAGCCAGCGCGGGGACCAGAAGACAGCAAACGCAGGTCGTTACAGATCTTCGACAGTTTCACCGCCAGACGCTTCAGTGCGCCGTGAACCATCACGTAAGCGCCACAGTCAGAAGTCGCCTCAATCAAGTCTTCCGCAGGGGTGCAGTTCAGACCCGTCACTTCTGCCAGACGCTGAACCGCCAGTTGTTGGTAACCTGCTGCAGCGTTTAGGCCTGTACCTATAGCGGTCGCGCCCAGATTCACCTCAAGAAGCAGTTCTGCGGTGTATTTCAGGTTCTTCACTTCTTCTTTCAGAAGTACCGCAAACGCGTGGAATTCTTGACCTACTGTCATAGGTACTGCGTCCTGAAGCTGGGTACGACCCATTTTCAGCACGCCTTTGAATTCGGTTGCTTTACCGTCGAATTCATTTTGCAGGTAGTCGATGGATTCGATCAGCTTCAGGATGCTGTTGTAAACCGCAATACGGAAACCGGTTGGGTACGCACAGTTGGTCGACTGGCTCTTGTTCACGTGGTCGTTAGGGTTAACGACGTCGTAGTCACCCTTTTCTTTGCCCATCAGTTCCAGTGCCAGGTTCGCGATCACTTCGTTCGCGTTCATGTTCACCGAAGTGCCTGCACCACCTTGGTAAACGTCAGATGGGAACTGATCCATGCATTTGCCGGTTTCCAGAATCGCATCACACGCTTTGATGATGTAATCGCCCACTTCTGCAGGGATAACACCCAGCTCTTTGTTCGCCATCGCAGCGGCTTTCTTGGTGAAGACCATGCCACGTACGAACTCTGGTACATCAGAAATCGTGGTACGGGAGATATTGAAGTTCTCAACAGCGCGAAGGGTGTGAATACCGTAATACGCATCAGACGGTACATGGCGTTCGCCAAGCAAATCTTCTTCGATACGGGTCGCTAAAAGAGGGTTGGTCAGGTTATTTTCGAAATCAATCGTCTGAGACATGATTTGGCCCTAAATGAAATTTATATTGGTTATTCTGTAGCCAACAATTTCGCTGTAGAGTCCATTCATCAGAGATTTTGGCTGGATGATCGATGTTTTACACCCGGTTTATGCTGGATGATTCTACTCCTCCGTTGCGGTAAAAACATGAGAAAGATCACCAATCAAAGCAAAGCGGAACGATTTGCATAGAACTGTGATCTAGATCGTTAGACAGCTTGTTTGTCTTTGTTTCCTATTGTTTTATCTGTCAGCCGAAAAGTATTGATACAGTTAAATTCTGTACAATATCGGCGTACATTGTTTAAAACCAAGCTACAAACAGATCTCCTTTAATGAGGGGAAATAACGACGCTGTCGAAGGCATGGGATATCAGAAGTGCTACTATGGCGATTCGACACGAATAAGAGGTTTTGCTGTGTTTCCAATTTTGCTGTTGATGTTCATTACTGTCCCTGTGATTGAAATTGCTCTGTTTATTCAGGTCGGTGGCGTGTTGGGACTTTGGCCGACGGTAGCGCTGATTCTACTGACCGCTGTGGTGGGCGCCTCATTGGTGCGCAGTCAGGGACTGCAAACCTTAATGACAGTGCAGCGGCGCATGAATCAGGGCGAGTTACCGGCACAGCAAATCATTGAAGGTGTGATGCTGGCAGTGGCAGGCGTGCTGCTTCTGACTCCCGGCTTTATGACCGATGCCATGGGCATGGCGGTGTTATTGCCTTGGCCGAGAGCTTGGCTGGCAAAACAGTTTATGAGTAAGGTGAAAGTGGCTGGGTTTCAACGTGGGTTTGGTGGTCAACCAGGTCAGGGGCCATATGGTGGACAAGACCCGTTTAACCGCGGCCCTCACCAAGGTTCGAATGATGGTGGCAACACCTTCGAAGGTGAATATCAGCGAAAAGATGAAGATCGCGACCGCTTGAACTGATGCTACGGAATTCATGAAAAACGCCATCCTTCGGGATGGCGTTTTGCGTTGTGGTTTTTTCTTATTCCTGCAGCTCAGGACGCTCTTTGTATTGTTCCAGCGACTCTGGGTTATCCAGCGCGCTGAGCTGAGCGACCGCGCGGCCATGAACCACATCGCGAACCGCCAGTTCGGCGAGTTTTCCTGATTTGGTGCGCGGAATGTCTGTGATAGGAATAATTTTTGCCGGCACATGGCGCGGCGTACAACTGGTGCGGATAGTGCTGCGAATTTTGCGCTCCAGATTGTCGTTGAGATCGATGCCTGGCTTGAGTTTCACAAACAGCACCACACGGACATCCTTCATCCAGTCCTGCCCAATCACGACAGAATCGAGTACTTCATCAAGCTGATTTACATGACGGTAAATCTCTGCGGTACCGATGCGCACGCCTCCTGGATTCAGGATCGCGTCTGAACGTCCGAAGAACACCATACCGCCTTCGTGGGTGAGCTCGACATAATCCCCATGGAACCAGGTATCTTCAATCTTGTCCCAATAAGCCTTGTGGTAACGGGTGCCGTCGTTGTCATTCCAAAATCCTACCGGTTGATTGGGGAAGCTGTTACAGCACACCAACTCGCCTTTCTCACCCTGAACCGGATTGCCTTCATTGTTGAAGACTTCGACATCCAGCCCTAGTCCCTGAACCTGACTTTGGCCACGGTATACGGGGGAAATCGGGCTGCCAAGCACGAAGCAACCACAGATGTCTGTGCCACCTGCGATGGAGCTTAATTGTAAGTCTTGTTTGATGTGGCTGTAGACCCAGTCGAACTGCTCAGGTGCAAGCACTGAGCCTGTAGAGCAAAGTGCGCGGAGTGACGAAAGACTGTGCTCGTCCATGGGGCTGTATTCTTGCTTTTCCAACGCTTCGAGGTATTTGGCGGACGTGCCGAAAAGCGTGACTTTCTGCGTGTCGGTCAAACGCCAGAGTACGCCGGCATCGGGATAAAACGGTGAACCGTCAAACAGCACCAGCGTCGCGCCGCTTAAAAGGCCACTGGCGAGCCAGTTCCACATCATCCAGCCACAGGTGGTGAAGTAGAAAACCTTATCGCCCGGTTTGACATCAGAATGGAGTTGGTGCTCTTTGAGGTGGTTGAGCAAAATGCCGCCCACACTGTGGATGATGCACTTTGGTTTGCCTGTGGTGCCGGAGGAATACAGCACGTACATCGGGTCGTTAAAGCCTACGCGGGTAAACGTCAGTGGCTCAGCCGGTTTGGAAACAATGGCTTTCCAGCAGGTTTCATCGCTGTTGGGTGCAGTGCCGCCTACATACGGGATCACCACCATGTGGGTGATGTTTTCCACGCCTTCACGCACGGCGCGTGCTTTGGTCAGGTTGTCGTGGGTTTTACCGTTGTAGTGGTAAGCATCGGTGGTGAATAGCACTTTAGGTTGGGTCTGACCGAAACGGTCGAGCACACTGTCGATACCAAAATCTGGCGAGGTCGAGGTCCAAATTGCCCCAAGGGAAGACGTCGCCAGCATGGCGACCACAGTTTCTGCGATGTTCGGCAGATACCCTGCCACGACATCGCCTTTTTCCACGCCGCATTCTTTTAGGTAGGCTGCGATGCAGCTGACCTGACGTTCAAGATCTGCCCATGACAGACGAACAGCGGATTCGTCTTCACCAGAAAACACGATGGCGTCTTTTTCGGGCATGTCTTTCACCCATTGCATCACGTTTTCTGCAAAGTTGACTTCGGCATCAGGGAACCAGATGCTGTTTTTATTCGGGTCGTTTTCCGGGCGGCTGATAACACGCTCTCCGCGTTCACCGACCACGCTCGCAAAGGTCCATAGTGTTTCCCAAAACGCTTCACTGTGTTTGACCGACCAGTCATAAAGCTGGTCGTAGTTGGTCAGACTTAGCGCGTACTGTCTGTTGACCTCATTGATAAAGTCAGTGAGGTTAGCATTGGCGATACGCGATGCGCTGGGTCGCCAAAGAGGCTGCTCTGACATGCTGTCTCCTAAACATTGTCCGGGTGCGCTTGCTCAAAGGCGGGTAACCCTTGGCAGCGCTGTTCTATTTCTTTCAGTGTCGGGTAAGGAGTCAGATCGAGTGAAAACCGGCGGGCGTTAAACAGCTGAGGAACCAGACAAATATCAGCAAGGGTGGGAATGTCATCACAGCAGAAAGCCGTTTGTGAGCTTTCTACTTTCTTTTCAACCGCCGCCAGCCCGGCTTTCAGCCAGTGCAGATACCAGTCCAGTTTTTCTTCCTCACTGTGGCCCATGGAACCGGTGAGGTGTTTGAGTACCCGAAGGTTGTTAAGCGGATGGATGTCACAGGCAATGTCGAGCGCAAGGGCACGGCATTTCGCCCGGGCTGCATGGTCGGCAGGCAACAGCGAAGGAGAAGGGTAAACCTCCTCCAGATATTCAATGATAGCCAGCGACTGGGTCAGAACCTGACCGTTATCAACCAGTGTCGGCACCAGCCCGGTAGGGTTCAGGGCCAGATAATTGTCGCCACGTTGATCGCCGTCCAGCAAAGAGACGACCTGCGATTGATAATTCAGCCCCTTGAGATTCAGCGCAATGCGAACACGGTATGACGCCGAGGATTTACTGTAGTCATAAAGCTTCACTGCGTGCGTTCCCTTTATTACCTATACGGGACAACTTCCTGATCAATCTTGCCAAAGATTGAACGACCTTCCTTGTCATGCATCTCGATACTGACCTTATCACCATAGAGTAGAAACGGCGTTTTCGGTGACCCAAGATCCAGAATTTCCAACATTCGTCTCTCTGCAATGCAACAGGAACCCTTTGATCGATCGAGGTTTGACACCGTTCCTGACCCAATAATGGTGCCAGCGCCTAAATGACGACTTTTGGCTGCGTGGGCAACGAGTTCTGCAAAATCAAACGTCATGTCCACGCCCGCATTGGGGGCGCCGAATTGTTCGCCATTGAGGAATACTTCCAGGGGTAGATGCACTTTGTTTTCCTGCCAGCTTTCACCCAGCTCATCAGGTGTCACCGCCACCGGAGAGAATGAAGAGGCCGGTTTGGATTGGAAGAAACCAAAGCCCTTGGCAAGCTCACTTGGGATCAGGTTTCGAAGCGAGACGTCATTCACCAGCATCAGTAGTTTGATGTGGCTACCAGCCTTTTCACTGGGCGTCGCCATGGCGACATCATCAGTGATCACGGCGACTTCGGCCTCGAAATCACAGCCCCAGGCTTCATCGCAAAGCTCAATGTTGTCGCGCGGGCCGATGAATTTGTCAGAAACACCCTGATACATCAAAGGGTCTGTCCAGAAGCTTTCCGGCATGTCTGCGCCGCGGGCTTTACGCACCAGCTCGACATGATTCACGTAAGCGCTGCCGTCCGCCCACTGGAATGCGCGAGGCAGCGGTGACTCGCAGTCAGCGGGATTAAAAGGAAAGCGTTCGGCGACATTATTGTCATTCAAAGCGTCATAACGAGCCTGCAAAAGTGGCGACAACGTATCCCACTCATCCAGTGCATCCTGAAGGGTGAGTGCAATATCAGAAGCGTCTACGGCCTGAGTCAGATCGCGTGAGACCAGGATGAGTTTTCCGTCTCGGCGGTGTTTTAGGGAAGCCAGTTTCATCATCTACTCCTTAATCTAATGTTTGCGATCTATTCGCCACGGGGCGGCGTGCGCCAGGACAGTACGTAATCATCGAGTTCGGTTTGTTTCGCTGCCTCGCCCAAATCGAGCGGCATGCGGGTATCAATCATCACCGCGACTTCATCAGTTTCTTTTTTGGTGGCTTTAGCGCCAGCTGCAAAAGCTTTGGGGTGCGGGCCGTGCGGGAAGCCGCAAGGATGCACAGTCACCATTCCGGGGTGAATGTTGTCGCGGCTGAAGAACTCGCCTTTGTGATAGAAGATGACTTCATCGTAGTCATCATTGTTGTGATAGAAGGGCACCTTGAGCGCGCCGGGATCGGACTCAATTGGGCGTGGCACAAAGGTGCAAATCACAAAGCCATTGGCGACAAAGGTCGTGTGCGCCGAAGGCGGCAGATGATAGCGGTGACTCATCAGCGGTCGGATGTCACGCCAGTTTAGCCGGAATACGGTGAGGTTCCCTTTCCAGCCAAGGGCATCAAGTGGATTGAATGGGTAGGTAATGCGGTTCATTGCATTACGGGATTTCAGGTGCACTTGCCACGATTTTTCGTCTTGTTGCTGGGCAATAAAAGCATCATCGATCTTGGCGTATTCCAGCACAGCCGGATCAAACACAGCATGATCGCCGACGATCCCACGCTCTGCTGTCATATAAGATCCATGAGTGGCTTCGATCATTAGAACAGTAACGGCAGAGTCAGGCTCAATACGCCAATTGGTGGAGCGCGGTAATATCAGGTAATCACCATCACGAAAGCGCAGGTGGCCGTAATCACAGAAAAGTGAACCGGAACCTTCGTGGATAAACAGGCACTCGTCACCGTCACCATTTCGTACCAGATACTCCATCGCTGTGTCGCAGCGCCAGATCCTGACTTTAACATTGGCATTGGAGAGCAAAAGTGGTGCAGTCAGCGGGTTATCACCCACATCTTCGACTTTGTTGGTATCAAACGCATGAGGACGGAGATCGCCTTCCCATTCTGTCCAACCTGTCGGGGCATGTTGATGATACATGTGGGTGGCTGGGCCAAAAAATCCTTCCTTGCCGCATTCACGCTCAAAGGTGCCATCGGGCAAATCACAGTGAGCCTGATGTGATGCTTTGCCTTCCACGATCGGAAATGAAAACCACTTTCGCATTTCTCCTCCTGAACTATGCAATGAGTGAGGAATTGAATTATAGTTTCATTTGAAACTAATTTTAGTCTAGCTGCACTGATAACAAAATGGCAACTTATGTGGGTGTTTTGTGCGCTGGCGCATGGGAAGTGAGTTAAGTGTTTGAAGGAGTATGTTGATGGCGTCACCTCTACCGTTTTTTCTGGATGACTTTTTGCCTTACAAGCTGGTGAAAGCTGCGGCCCATGTGTCGGATTCTTTGGCACGGATTTATGAAACCGAGTTTGGGATCAGTCGTCCTGAGTGGCGGATACTCGCCTCAATGGGGGCGAAAGATGGCCTTAATGCCAAATCTTTGGTGGCGGAAACCAGCATGGATAAGGTTCGGGTCTCCCGCACGTTAAAGGTGTTAGAGGAAAAAGGGCTGGTGGTGAAAGTCAAAGATGAAGCTGATCAGCGCGCCGCCTATTTACATCTAACAGAGGAAGGGAAAGGGCTGTATCTCACCATATTGCCGAAAGCAAAAGCGTGGGAAAGTGCGATGTTAGATGGCATTTCAGAAAAAGAGTACGAGAGTTTTCTTCGTACATTGGACGCTTTGTTGGAGAAAAGCGATGCTGATCCGGCAAGAGCCATTCGCGAACCTTAATCCGTTCAGAGCTTGAGGGGTTCAAGTTTCATCTGTTTGCGAAGCGTCACGGCGTAAAGGTATGCAAAAATACCCGTAATGCCATTGGCGACAGCAATGCCAATAAACATCCCTTCCGTACCATCAATTAAGCTGCCAAGCCAAGCCATAGGAAGCAGCAACACAAACAATCGAATCAGGTTCATGATGAAGGCATGAACCGGTTTTTTCATCGCATTTAATGCGCTGACCAGCATCATCATCACGCCTTGCATGCCGTAACTGACGGGAACCACAATCAGGTAATGCCACAGCTTGTTTTGTACGGCAGGTTCCTGACTGAAAATAGCCGCAATCGGCACGCTGAGTGGCACCATGGCCAGAAACACGATGAATTGAAACAGGATGGAAAAACGCATCGCCCGAAATAGGGCTTCGAATGAGCGTGTTGGGTTGTTGGCGCCGAAATTTTGTGCCATCAGAGGCGTCAGGGAAGAGGTCAGCGCCATCATCACAATCAACAGCAAAGACTCCACCCGTTGCGCTGCACCATAAGCAGCAACGGCCGCAGTACCTTGTGCCGCGAGCATGGTCATCAAAATCGCACCGGAAATTGGGTTCAGCGCATTAGACAGCGCAGCCGGAGTGCCAATGGCGAGGATATCTTTCCAATCCTGCACAATTTTCGTTGGTGACGGCCAAGCCAGTAGCTTCTCTCTCTTTATTAATACGTACAGCGAGCAAACCAGCGCGCCAGCCCAACTGATCGCACTGGCAATTGCCGCGCCTTTTACACCCAGCGCGGGAATTGGGCCCAGCCCGAAAATTAACAGCGGGTCGAGAAGACCATTAATAAAGCCGGCCACTATCATGATTTTGGCGGGGGTTTTGGTGTCACCCGTGGCACGGATGGCGGAGTTGCCTGCCATGGGGATAACTAATAGAGGGATAGTGAGATACCAAACCGACATATAGTCATGAATTAGTGGCAACAGGTTTTCATGCGCACCAAGCATCCGGAATAAGGGATTGATCGTCGACAGACCCAATGCGCTTGCTGCAATCACCAAAATGACCGCGAGCATCAACCCATGCCCTGAAAGACGGGCGGCATCGATTTGGGCACTTCGCCCCAGTAAGCGGGCGACCCCGGTAGAGATACCCACACCAATGCCCATGGTGATGCAGTTCACTGCAAAGGTGATCGGGAAAGTGAAACTCACCGCAGCCAATGCTTCCGTGCCCAGCAAGGAAATAAAGAAGGTATCGACCAGGTTAAACGCGAGGATCGCTACAAGACCAAACACCATAGGGATGGTCATGTTTTTAAGCGTTTGGTCAATGGGGCCAGAAAGCAGGCCGTGTTTGTCCTTCATTCCAATCTCGATAAGAGGTAGCGCTGGGAAGTCAACAATACGCCAAGGTTGCATATCGTTATGTTTGCTAAGGCACGGCTACCCTAATTCATAGAATGTGATGGAGCAAAAGGTATTGGGTAAAAAAATGGAAAAAATTTGCACTTAGCCCCTTGGGATTGAGATAACCCACCCCCACTTTATACGCAAATTGACTTAATCCTTGATGAGACGCAGTCTGTCAGGGATTCAGAAATTCGGAACCTGCATTGTGTGGCAGTTTCCACTTCATTTATCACATGGATCACTACATTTATTCAGGAGACGACCAATGAACATTCGTCCACTACACGATCGAGTAATCGTTGAACGCCAGGAAGTTGAATCAAAATCTGCTGGTGGCATCGTTTTGACTGGTTCTGCTGCAGAAAAATCTACGCGTGGCGTTGTGCTGGCGGTAGGTAAGGGCCGTATTCTTGAAAACGGCAATGTGCAGCCACTGGACGTTAAAGTTGGCGACACTGTGATCTTCTCAGAAGGCTACGGCACTAAGACTGAGAAAATCGACGGTAAAGAAGTCCTGATCCTGTCAGAAAACGACATCATGGCTATCGTTGAGTAATTTCTATTTCATCACTGAAGAACAGATTTAAAAAGGAAGAGAGAAATGGCAGCTAAAGACGTTAAATTTGGCAATGATGCACGCACTAAAATGCTGGAAGGTGTAAACGTTCTGGCAAACGCTGTAAAAGTGACCCTGGGTCCTAAAGGCCGTAACGTTGTTCTGGACAAGTCTTTCGGCGCACCAACCATCACTAAAGATGGTGTGTCTGTCGCGCGCGAAATCGAACTGGAAGACAAATTCCAGAACATGGGCGCTCAAATGGTTAAAGAAGTTGCGTCTAAAGCAAACGACGCAGCGGGTGACGGTACGACTACCGCAACTGTACTGGCGCAGGCAATCGTAGCTGAAGGCCTGAAAGCCGTTGCAGCAGGCATGAACCCAATGGACCTGAAGCGCGGTATCGACAAAGCAGTAGCCGCTGCCGTTGAGCAACTGAAAGAGCTGTCTGTTGAGTGTAACGACACTAAAGCTATCGCACAGGTAGGTACTATCTCTGCTAACTCTGATGAAACCGTAGGTAACATCATTGCAGAAGCGATGGAAAAAGTAGGCCGCGACGGTGTTATCACTGTTGAAGAAGGTCAGTCTCTGCAAGATGAGTTGGATGTGGTTGAAGGTATGCAATTCGACCGTGGCTACCTGTCTCCATACTTCATCAACAACCAAGAGTCTGGTTCTGTTGATCTGGAAAGTCCATTCATCCTGCTGGTTGATAAGAAAGTATCAAACATCCGCGAACTGTTGCCTACGCTGGAAGCGGTAGCGAAATCTTCACGTCCACTGCTGATCATTGCAGAAGACGTAGAAGGTGAAGCGCTGGCAACGCTGGTTGTGAACAACATGCGTGGCATCGTGAAAGTTGCTGCGGTTAAAGCACCTGGCTTCGGCGATCGCCGTAAAGCAATGCTGCAAGACATCGCGACACTGACTGCGGGTACTGTTATCTCTGAAGAGATCGGTATGGAGCTGGAAAAAGTGACGCTGGAAGATCTTGGTCAGGCGAAGCGTATTTCTATTACTAAAGAAAACACCACCATCATCGATGGCGCGGGTGACGAAGCTTCTATCCAAGGCCGTGTTGCTCAAATCCGTCAGCAAATCGAAGATGCAACTTCAGACTACGACAAAGAGAAACTGCAAGAGCGCGTTGCGAAACTGGCAGGCGGTGTTGCGGTAATCAAAGTTGGCGCAGCAACTGAAGTTGAAATGAAAGAGAAGAAAGACCGCGTAGAAGACGCACTGCACGCAACCCGCGCAGCTGTTGAAGAAGGCGTGGTTGCTGGTGGTGGTGTTGCACTTATCCGCGCAGCAAGCAAAGTTGTTGACCTGCAAGGTGACAACGAAGAACAAAACGTAGGTATTCGCGTGGCACTGCGTGCAATGGAAGCTCCTATCCGTCAAATCGCACTGAACGCAGGCGACGAAGATTCAGTAGTAGCTAACCAAGTTAAAGGTGGTGAAGGCAACTACGGCTACAACGCAGCGACTGGCGAATACGGCGACATGATTGACATGGGTATCCTGGATCCAACTAAAGTGACCCGTTCAGCACTTCAGTTCGCAGCTTCTATAGCAGGTCTGATGATCACCACTGAAGCAATGGTAACTGAACTGCCAAAACAAGATGCCCCAGCAATGCCTGACATGGGTAGCATGGGTGGTATGGGCGGTATGATGTAATCATCCCGTTTCCAGCCGAAACTGAAAAAGCCCGCGCAAGCGGGCTTTTTTGTTTTTAAAGAGTGTCTTAACACATCCCGTGTATTTACTGGGTTAGCGACTTACACAAATGAGTCAAAAATAACCGTGCGGATTCTTCAGCATGTGCTTTACTGAATAGTCTTGCGGTAAACAAAACAGTCATTGAAACGACATATTGTCGAAATCTGGATCGTGGCCTCTGATCCTGATCATCAAAGATCTGCAGAAATCTGTTCATCTTTTATACAAAAATGCTGTTTTTGGGCGTTATTTGAACACTTGAACGCGAAAGTGTGATTTTTTTCAAAAAACCACTTGCGCCAAATTTCGAAGTCCCTATACTGCGCCACATCGACACGGCAAGCGGCTCGCAGAGCAAGCTACTAAGTCAACGTTCTTTAAC
>NZ_LASY01000015.1:0-34676 GCF_000973155.1 Grimontia sp. AD028
AATTCACATGCATTAAGCCTATCGGCTCCGTTTTTTTTGTTTGATAGGGTCAAACAAACCCCATGTCTTTAATCCGTGTATCGATAAGACGGCTACACTCTTCTTTAATCAGGTTTCGAAGCCATACCTGCGCCGCGGAGTGCTCCGTCCTTGGGTGCCAAATCAGGGAATAATCAAACGGCTTAAATTCGAACGGCAATGGCTTAATCACCAAATCGTATTTTTCACCCACGAGATACGCCAAGTCCGCAGGAACGGTAATGATAAGTGGCAGGCTATCCAGCATCGCTACCGCGGCTTCCAGGTGATAAGCACGCAATGCCAGTTTCGGCTCTGGATGTCCACGTAACGCTTCATCAATCAGCGCTTTCACGCCATCACTGATAGCAATCACTGCATGTGGGTAAGCCAGGTAGTCTTCGAGCGTCAGCGCTTTATCGGCCAAGGGATGATGTTTTGACACCATGCAGAATACGCTCACCAGTCCCAACCTGTCAGACTGAAGCGGGTCAACCGGACCGGTTGGGCGGCAAATCGCCATATCGCACCCTTCCGAGGTCAGCTGACGCATTAACTGGTCATGCTGCAAAGGGGCGAACTCCAGAGACAAACCCGGCGCTTCCTCATAAATACGCGGCAATGCAAATGGCAAAATGGTTTGCATGGCGTAATCAGTCGTCGCGATCTTAAAAGACTGCTCACACTTGGCCGGATCAAATTCTTCAGGCGAAAGGACATGACGAAGTGTATCTAGTGGCGCTGTCAGTTGAGTATTCAACTCCAAGGCTCTTTGGGTTGGGATCAGCTGTTGTCCGTGCCGGGTAAACAAGGGATCGCCCGTAAGGCTTCTCAATCGTCCCAGAACCCTACTCATCGCTGACTGGCTAAGGCTTAAACGGATAGCCGCTTTACTCACGCTACCTTCTTCCAGCAGCACACGAAGCGCGATTAGCAGGTTTAGGTCGCGGCGGTAGATATCTTCAAGTTCCATAACATGCCCAAAGAGTGGTAACGTTGCCATTATAAGCATGCCGGTCACCGATAAAGGTGATTAAGAAAGGCGTTTATTGATATTTGGCGAACGCCAGATAAAAAAAATCCCGCATTAAAGCGGGGAAGCCCAAGAAAACTGGGTGTGAGTGTAGTCGATGAGTGAGTTAGCCTAGCTGTTTCGCCATGTTCACGTTCGTTTGAACATCATTCGTTAACAACTTGTTAATTAAGTTACACATGTTTTTTACAAAACCAACCCCTGTTGAATATTTAGTCTTCATAAGTATGATCGGGTCGACGTTTTCAATGTGATAAATGCAGATGAGTTCAGAATTTGAAAATCCGGATCACTTTTTAGACGCAGAAGGCCTGCGTTGTCCGGAACCAGTCATGATGGTAAGAAAAACAATCCGCAACATGGCGGAGGGTGAAACCTTACTGGTGACGGCGGACGATCCGTCAACGACACGCGATATCCCAAGTTTCTGCCGTTTCATGGACCACACCCTTGTTGCCCATGAGTCAGAAACCAGCCCATTCCGCTACCTGATCAAGAAAGGTCTTTGATCTTCTGAACAGATAAACGAGCGGAAATGAAAAAGGCAGCCAAGGCTGCCTTTTTCGTGTCTGTCAGTAATCTGATGCTTGCTCAACGTCGTTCACTTTCCGCCTCAGCGTGGCGTTTTCATGCTCCAGTTCCCGCATGGTCTTTTTCATTGGTAATACGTAGCGCACTCTCACCATAGCATCAATCGATAAGTAAGTGGTTACTATTGCACCAACCACCATAGGAAGCCACATATCAGTTAACACCATTCCAAGAATATTCAGCGCAAGTGCAAAGTGGAACAGCCACATCTGGCTTTTAGGGCTGATCGCCAGAAACCTGTCCATAACACGCTCCTTAATCACGATGACACTAACGCCAAACTACCATGGAACCGTCGGAGAGGTTGCTGATGAAATCACACATTCAGGCGTCTGGTTATATTTCTTATCGCATAAAGAAAGTGCCGATCGCGAGTACCGCAAACAACCCTGCCGTCACATACCGTACAACGTTCAATGGCAATGCATTTGCAGCCTTGTGACCCAGCAATACCACCGGGACATTGGCCAGCAGCATACCGATGGTCGTACCAATAATGACCATGGTCAGCGCTTCAGCATTTTGAGCACCGAGTACAGTCGTTGCCACCTGAGTTTTGTCGCCAATTTCTGCAATAAAGAAGGCGATGAAACTCGCCACAAACGGGCCCCGGTTTGACACACTTTCTTCATCATCGAGTTTATCAGGGATCAGCACCCAAACAGCCATCACCGCAAAGCTGACGATCAGCACCCAACGCAAGACTTCTTCGGTAAGATAATCAGCAACAACCACACCTAGCCAGGCAGCAACCGCATGGTTAAGGATTGTGGCGAAAAAGATAGCAAGAATAATAGGCACTGGCTTTCGGTATCGACTGGCCAGTAACAGGGAAAGGAGTTGGGTTTTATCACCAATTTCTGCCAACGCAACGGTGGCAATGGATATCGCTAACACGCTCATTATTGTCTTCCAGGGCGAGGATTATTATTCGAAAACCATGACAACCCACGCGCCCCGCCCGGTTCGCGTAAAGTGTCATTGGTCTCGTCAAACCCACTATCGTGTGTCGCCATTACCATGAAGATTGAGCTTCAAATATGTTGATAATGGCCTCGCTGGCGCGAGAGACTACTCCCCAAGAGCGAGCGCATTTTAGCCTCAACGCCTGACGGAATACAACCTCTGCCCGTTTTACCTTTCGACCCCGCTCGCCACCTTTGAAACCAAAGGACAAAAAACCGCCATTACCCCTACTTATCCCAAGCCTTGCGCGCTATAATCGCGTGTTATTTTCACTTCATTAAATCGCGCGAACCTGACGATGCAAAAATTCGACGTTAAAACTTTTCAGGGCATGATCCTCGCGCTGCAGGATTACTGGGCCCAACAAGGTTGTACCATTGTACAACCGCTCGACATGGAGGTAGGTGCAGGCACCTCTCACCCAATGACTTGTCTGCGTGCAATTGGTCCAGAGCCAATCGCAGCAGCTTACGTTCAGCCTTCTCGTCGTCCAACTGACGGCCGTTACGGTGAAAACCCTAACCGTCTGCAACACTACTACCAGTTCCAGACCATCCTGAAGCCGTCTCCAGACAACATTCAGGAACTGTATCTTGGTTCGCTGCGTGTGCTGGGTATTGACCCTGAAGTTCATGACATCCGCTTCGTAGAAGACAACTGGGAAAACCCGACACTGGGTGCTTGGGGTCTTGGCTGGGAAGTTTGGCTGAACGGCATGGAAGTCACCCAATTTACTTACTTCCAACAAGTAGGTGGTCTTGAGTGTAAGCCTGTTACCGGCGAAATCACTTACGGCATCGAACGTTTGGCGATGTACATCCAGGCCGTCGATTCAGTTTACGATCTGGTATGGACTGATGGCCCATTCGGTAAAGTGACTTATGGCGATATCTTCCACCAAAACGAAGTGGAGCAATCGACCTACAACTTCGAATACGCTGACGTAGACTTCCTATTCACTTACTTCGACCAGTGCGAGAAAGAGTGTAAGTCTCTTCTCGAGCTTGAGAAGCCTCTGCCATTGCCAGCGTATGAGCGCATCCTGAAAGCAGGTCATGCATTTAACCTGCTGGACGCACGCAAAGCTATCTCAGTGACCGAGCGTCAACGCTACATCCTGCGTATCCGCAACCTGACCAAGTCAGTTGCTGAAGCGTACTACGCATCCCGTGAAGCTCTAGGCTTCCCAATGTGTAAAAAGGGTGAGGAGAAGTAAGATGGCGAACAATTTCCTGATTGAGCTGGGTACTGAAGAGCTACCACCAACGCAACTTCGTACACTGGCAGAAGCATTTGCAGCAAACTTTGAGCAAGAGCTGAAAGACGCTGAACTGACCCACGAAGGTATAGTTTGGTACGCAACCCCTCGTCGTCTGGCACTGAAAGTCACTTCGCTGGCTGACCAACAAGCTGACAAGATGGTTGAGAAACGTGGTCCTGCCATTTCTGCTGCTTTTGACGCAGACGGCAACCCAACCAAAGCCGCACAAGGTTGGGCGCGTGGTTGTGGTATCGATGTATCAGAAGCCGATCGTATGGTGACTGATAAAGGTGAATGGCTGCTGTTCAAGCAAGAAGTTAAAGGCCAGAACACCAAAGACATCGTTGTTGCACTGGCTGACAAAGCGCTGGCGAATCTGCCAATCGCGAAGCCAATGCGCTGGGGTGACAAAGATACCCTGTTCATCCGTCCGGTGAAGACCCTGACTATCCTGCTGGGTGACGAGCTGATTGAAGGCACCATCATGGGTGTTGATTCAGCGCGTACCATTCGTGGTCACCGTTTTATGGGCGAAGCGGAATTTACCATCGACAATGCTGACCAATATCCAGCGATTCTGGAAGAGCGCGGTAAAGTCATTGCCGATTACGAAGCACGTAAAGCCACTATCATCGCTGATGCCCAAAAGGCAGCAGAGCTGGTTGGCGGTATTGCTGATCTGGAAGATGACCTGGTTGAGGAAGTCACCTCTCTGGTTGAGTGGCCAGTGGTACTGACTGCAACCTTCGAAGAGAAGTTCCTGAAGGTTCCTTCAGAAGCCTTGGTTTACACCATGAAAGGCGACCAGAAGTACTTCCCTGTTTACAGCGAAGACAAGCAGCTTCTGCCTAACTTCATCTTCGTATCAAACATCGAATCGAAGGAACCTCGCCACGTTATCGAAGGTAACGAAAAAGTGGTTCGCCCTCGTCTGGCGGATGCAGAGTTCTTCTTCGACACCGACCGTAAGCGTCCTTTGATTGACCGTCTGCCAAAGCTGGAAACGGCTATTTTCCAAAAGCAGTTGGGTACCATCAAAGACAAGACAGACCGCATCACTGAGCTTGCCGGCTACATTGCTGACAAAATTGGTGCTGATGTCGAAAAAGCAAAACGTGCAGGCCTTCTGGCGAAATGCGACCTGATGACCTCCATGGTTTTCGAATTCACCGAAACTCAGGGCGTGATGGGTATGCACTACGCGCGTCATGATGGCGAAGCAGAAGACGTTGCCGTTGCACTGAACGAGCAATACATGCCGCGTTTCGCAGGTGATGAACTGCCAGGTAATGGTGTTTCTTCAGCACTGGCGATGGCAGACAAGCTGGATACCATCGTAGGTATCTTCGGTATTGGTCAGGCACCAAAAGGTTCTGACCCATTCGCGCTGCGTCGTGCTTCTCTGGGTGTACTTCGCATCATCGTTGAGTACGGTTACGATCTGGATCTGACCGATCTGATTGCCAAAGCCAAATCGCTGTTCGGCGACCGTCTGACTAACGATAAGGTTGAAGCTGACGTTATCGAATTCATGCTGGGTCGTTTCCGTGCATGGTATCAGGACGAAGGCCATAGCGTAGATGCCATCCAAGCCGTACTTGCGATGAACCCTACCCAACCGGCTGATTTCGACAAACGCGTGAAAGCTGTAACGCACTTCCGTTCACTGGATGCCGCCGAGTCTCTGGCAGCAGCAAACAAGCGTGTAGGTAACATCCTGGCGAAATACGACGGCGAATTGTCTTACACCATCAACAGTGAGCTGTTGGTTGAAGATGCAGAGAAGGCGTTGGCAGAGAAAGTCACCACAATGGTTGAAACGCTGAAGCCTGTCTTTGCAGCCGGTGATTACCAAGCTGCACTGACCCAATTGGCAGACCTGCGCGAACCTGTTGATACCTTCTTCGACAACGTGATGGTAATGGCTGAAGACGAAGCGCTGAAAGCGAACCGTCTGGCATTGCTCAATACCCTGCGTGGCCAGTTTATGAATGTTGCAGATATCTCTCTGCTTCAGAAATAAGCTCGGCAAGAAAAGTTAATCAAGAGCCCCGTTTGAACGGGGCTTTTTTGTATCTATAAAATTGTCTTTCCACCAGCCTCATTCACAGCCTCTACAGCGATGTCTTCGATTCTATCTAATCTAAAATTTTCAGTATGTTTCACGTGGAACATTTCTCGAAACGCTTACTAACTCCCTCTCTTCCCTTATCTAAAACGACAGCTTTTCCGCCGTCCGCTACATGTTAAAAAGAAAGCAGAAATTGCATTCATTTTGTGCAATGAATCAGTTATGGTTTGTCGACTAACCTGAAGGAACAAAGGATTAAATAGGTTTCGCGCTATGCAGTTTTCTAAGTTTGGAAATAAGTTTTCTCAGCATTCCGGCATCACACAGTTGATGGACGATCTCAATGACGGACTAAGAAACCCGGATGCCATTATGCTTGGTGGTGGCAACCCAGCGGCGATTCCTGAAATGCTTGAGCATTTCGAAGACTTGAGTAGACGGATGCTAGATGATGGCTCTCTTGTCGCAGCACTCTCTAACTATGATGGACCACAAGGTAAGACTGCGTTCATCGCAGCGCTGGCTGAGATGTTGAATAAGACATTTGGATGGCAGGTGACATCTAAAAACATCATGCTGACCAATGGCAGTCAGTGCGCCTTCTTTTATCTCTTCAACCTTTTCGGCGGGCAGTATGATGACGGCAGGTTTAAGAAGATCCTCCTGCCTTTAACACCTGAGTATATTGGTTACGCCGATTCGGGTTTAGACCCTGATATCTTTACCAGCTTCAAACCGACTATCGCGCATCTGGATAACCGCCAGTTTAAATACCATGTAGATTTTGATGCGCTGGAAATTGATGAGTCAGTTGCGGCTATTTGTGCCTCACGACCAACAAACCCAACCGGAAACGTCCTTACTGATGAAGAGATCGCAAAGCTTGATAAGCTGGCACGAGCGAACAATATTCCCCTCATCATCGACAATGCTTATGGCGTCCCCTTCCCTAACATCATCTTCGAAGATGTGAAGCCTTTCTGGAATGAGAACACTATCCTGTGTTCAAGCTTATCAAAGTTAGGTTTACCAGGTGTACGCTGCGGCATCATCATTGCGCAGGAAGAGATTATCACTGCCCTATCCAACATCAATGGAATTGTCAGCTTGTCACCTTGTGGTGTTGGCCCTGCACTCGCACTTGAGATGATTAAAACCGGCGACTTACTGTCGCTCAGTGAAACTGTCATTAAGCCTTTCTATCAGAAGAAAGCCAAACGTAGCATCGAGCTTCTTCAAAAAGCGATTCCTGATGAGCGATTCAAAATCCACAAACCAGAAGGTGCTATCTTCCTTTGGCTTTGGTTTGAGGGGCTACCCATCAGCACCAAAGAACTTTACCAGCGCCTAAAGCAACGCGGTTTACTGATAGTACCTGGCGAGTACTTCTTTATAGGTTCAGAGCTGGATTGGGACCATACCCGTGAGTGCCTAAGAATGAACTATGTTCAGGATGACGACGCCATTGCGCGGGGTATCGAGATACTTAAAGAGGAAGTGGAAAAGGCTTACGCTGAGTCTTAATTCTCCACCAAAGGTTCCACGTGAAACATCGCCCAGTTGGTAAATCGACTGGGCTTCTTTGTGCTCATCTTATAATTGGACTCACTAATCTGCTCACAAACAGCAAAACGTGTTCTTTAGTCATTTGAATTTAACCGCTAGTGTTTCACGTGAAACACCGATTGGGAGGATTCAATGACAGTGAATAAAGCAAATTGTGTGGCAGAAACTGATGTTAAAGTTGGAGTTCTGACAGGAACTTTAGTCGAACCAGAATCCTCTCAACAGGGCAAAACAGTGTATTTGATCATTGCCGGAAGTGGACCTACGGATAGAGATGGTAATCAACAATCGATAATAACGGACACGTACAAAAAGCTCGCTCGAGGCCTTTCTCACCACAACATCGTTTCATACCGCTATGACAAAAGAGGTGTCGGTGAAAGTAAGGTACACGGGTTAAAAGAAGAAAACCTCACCATTGATACCTATATTAACGACGCTGTTTACGTGATTGACTGGCTGCGAAAAAAATATCCAACATCTAAAGTGGGTGTCATTGGTCATAGTGAAGGTGGGCTCATCGGTCTGGCTGCAGGACTGAAAACAGACATTGATACGCTTGTGCTCATCGCTACACCGGGTCGCACAATAGACTAAATCATATTGGAACAACTTTCAGCGCGCGCTCCCCAACTTGTTAATGAAGGCGAAGCCATTATCGATGCATTAAAACAAGGTGAAAATGTCACTCACATCAGCGAGAGCCTCTTTCCGTTATTTAGACCATCAGTCCAGCCTTATATGAATTCCTTACTGAGACAGGATCCCTGTTCTCTACTATCTCAAAGAAAGGGTAAGACTCTCATTGTTCAAGGAGAGCGTGATTTACAAGTGACAAAAGAAGATGCGCTTGCACTTTATGCGGATAACGAAAAACAAGTGGCCCTGAGATTAGTCGGTTCCATGAATCACGTTCTGGTGGAAGTAAACGATAACCTAGAAGATAACTTGGCGTCTTATCAGAATCCTTCTTTAGCCATTCATGAAGAATTGATAGACAGTATTATTGAACACACTTAAAGCCTTAAAATTCAAAAACTTAAATAAACACATCACGCTACGTAAAAAAAACGCCGCTAATGCGGCGTTAGGTACTCAGATTTTACGTAGAATCACGTGGTTACACATCGAGGTTGGCAACCTTCAGGGCATTATCTTCGATAAACGCACGACGTGGCTCAACGTGATCACCCATCAATGTCGTGAAGAGCTCATCTGCTGCTACTGCATCCTGAATGGTCACGCGCATCATACGACGTGATTCTGGGTCCATGGTGGTTTCCCAAAGTTGATCAGGGTTCATCTCACCCAGACCTTTGTAGCGCTGACGGCTAAGACCACGGTTAGACTCTTTAATCAACCAAGCCAATGCATCTGCAAAGCTCTTAACAGGTTGCTTACGCTCACCACGTTGAATGTATGCAGTATCATCCAGAAGACCATCAAGTGCTTCTGCCAGATCAGCAATACGTCCGTACTCTTTTGAGTTCAGCAGGTCGTAGCTGATGAGATACTCATGATCGACGCCGTGGGTACGAACAATCAGTTCTGGTTGGTAAGCCTGATGCTCCTCATCAAACTTCACCTCAGCACGGTACTGGCTTTCACCGGTCGAGTTCTTATTCAGAACATCCACCAGCGTATCAATCCAGGCGCGTACTTCACCCTCATTGCTCAGCGTATCTACACTCAGGCGCGGTTGGTAAACCAGCTCGTTGAGCATCGCGTATGGGTAACGACGGTTCATGCGCTTAATCAGCTTCATTACACCGTTGTACTGCTTAACAAGCTCTTCTAACGCCAAACCATTGAGTGCAGGTGCATCTTGGTTAACGAAGAGCGAAGCGTTTTCCAGCGCGATAGATACCTGGTATTGCTCCATCGCTTCATCATCTTTGATGTATTGCTCTTGCTTACCTTTCTTCACTTTGTAAAGCGGTGGCTGAGCGATGTAGACATAACCACGCTCAATCAGCTCAGGCATTTGACGATAGAAGAAGGTCAACAGCAGCGTACGAATGTGCGAGCCGTCGACGTCCGCATCGGTCATGATGATGATGCTGTGGTAACGCAGCTTGTCAGGGTTGTACTCGTCGCGGCCAATACCACAACCTAGTGCAGTGATCAGCGTGGCAACTTCCTGAGAAGAAAGCATCTTGTCGAAACGCGCTTTCTCAACGTTCAGGATTTTACCTTTCAGTGGCAGGATAGCCTGGTTCTTACGGTTACGACCCTGCTTCGCGGAACCGCCCGCAGAGTCACCCTCCACAATGTAGAGTTCAGACAGTGCAGGATCTTTTTCCTGACAGTCTGCAAGCTTGCCTGGAAGGCCAGCCAAATCCAGTGCGCCTTTACGACGGGTCATTTCACGTGCTTTACGTGCCGCTTCACGCGCACGCGCCGCATCAATGATTTTGCTACAAACGATCTTCGAGTCTTGTGGGTTCTCAATCAGGAACTCAGACAGTTTCTCGTTCATTGCTGACTCTACCGCAGACTTCACTTCTGAAGAAACCAGTTTGTCTTTAGTCTGGCTTGAGAATTTCGGATCCGGCACTTTCACAGACACAACGGCAGTCAAACCTTCACGGGCATCGTCGCCAGAAGTCGCTGCTTTAGCTTTCTTCGAATACCCTTCTTTGTCCATGAAAGAGTTCAGCGTACGGGTCAGAGCTGCTCGGAAACCAGCAAGGTGTGTACCGCCATCACGCTGAGGAATGTTGTTGGTGAAACAGTAAATGTTTTCCTGGAAACCATCGTTCCATTGCATTGACACTTCTACCGACACACCGTCTTCGCGTTCATGTTCAAAGTGGAACACAGTTGGGTGAATAGGTGTTTTGTTGCGGTTGAGGTGCTCTACGAATGCGCGGATACCACCTTCATACATGAAGTGGTCTTGTTTGTTCTCTTCGCGTTCGTCAATCAGCTTGATTGAAACGCCTGAGTTCAGGAATGACAGCTCACGCAGGCGCTTGGCCAGAATGTCGTAATGGAACGTAGTGTCAGAGAAGGTCTCGTCACTTGGCCAGAAGCGGATACGGGTACCGGTTTCGTCAGTATCACCAATCGCTTCCAGAGGCTGCTCAGGCACACCCATTTTGTAGATTTGCTGGTGGATGTTGCCGTGACGCCAGATGGTCAACTCAAGCTTCTCAGACAGGGCGTTTACCACCGAAACACCTACACCGTGAAGACCACCGGAGACTTTGTACGAGTTGTCATCGAACTTACCACCGGCATGAAGTACCGTCATGATAACTTCGGCTGCTGATACACCCTCTTCTTCGTGGATGTCGACAGGAATACCACGACCGTCATCTTTTACAGATACCGAACCGTCTTCATGGATGGTGACCACGATGTCATTACAGTGACCAGCGAGAGCTTCATCGATAGAGTTATCGACCACCTCAAAGACCATGTGGTGCAGACCGGTACCGTCGTCAGTATCACCGATGTACATCCCCGGACGCTTTCGTACTGCATCCAGACCCTTGAGTACCTTGATACTCGATGAATCGTAATTGTTGGACATTGAGTTACTCTCGCTTAATTTTATTCTGCGGCTATTTTACCGTTTTCCACATGAAACATCTTACTATTTTCGTCGCACATTTCAGCGACCTGATCGGCACTAATGGCACTTACAAATACCTGCGCGCCTGTGGCTTTTAACTGCTCAGCCAATAGCGCCCGTCGTTGGCTATCCAACTCGGACGCAAAGTCATCTATCAAGTAGATGCATTGCTTTTGTTTGTCTTCGGTCAATTGTTGGCCCTGTGCTAAACGAAGGGCACAAACCATCAACTTTAACTGCCCACGGGAAAGTACATCTTCCACCGGGGTGCCGCCCACGCGAAGGCGAAGATCTGCCTTGTGAGGACCACTGACCGTGTACCCGAGTTGCTGATCGCGTAAAAAGTTCTCGCGCAACAACTCGGCGTAATCTGACTCTTTATCCCAACCACGTGTGTAGTTGAGTTTGATTTCATACTCAGGCAGAAACGCTTCGCATAGCTTGGAAGCACGCTCTGAGAGCTTTTCAATGTAGTCTTTACGCCACTGGTCAATTTGGTTGGCCAAAGGCGCTAATTCCGCATCCCAGTAACTAAGCTCACGGTAGCAACGCGCTGATTTCATCAGCGCATTGCGTTGCTTGGTAAGCCGTTTTACCCTAGACCACGCGGGGTAAAACTGGGGTTCCACGTGGAACACACCCCAATCGATAAATGCGCGGCGGAATTTAGGACCACCGGTTAACAGCTCAAACCCTTCCGGGGTAATCAGCTGCATCGGCAAGACTTCGGCAAGCTGCACCAGCTTCTGCCCTTTTTCCTCACCAATTTTCACTTCTGTCGAACCGTCGCGGTTTTTCTGGAGTCCTACTGGTAGTAAGGACTCACCTGCTTGCACGCGACCATGTACAACTAATCTGTCTTGCTGGTGTCGGATCACCCTTCCGGTCAGCTGGCTTCGAAACGAACGGCCATGCCCCAGATAGTAAACCGCCTCCAACACGCTGGTTTTTCCACTGCCGTTAGGCCCTACAAGAAAATTGAAGCCTGATGACAGGCTAAGGTCACAGGCTTCAATATTTCTCAAATCATGGATAGAGAGTCGGGATAGCGCCATATTAAAGACGAATAGGCATCACGACGTACATGGCGTCATCATTGCTGACATCTTCTACCAGTGTACTCGCAGTACCATCGGTCATCGAAAAACGCACTTGCTCGCACTTAAGCGTATTCAATACATCCAGCACGTAACTGACGTTAAACCCGATTTCCAAGTCTTCGCCATCGTAATTGACGTCAACAAACTCTTCCGCTTCTTCCTGCTCAGGGTTGTGCGCAGAAATACGAAGCTGACCTGAGCTCAGGTTCAAGCGCACACCACGGAATTTCTCATTCGACAAAATCGCTGCACGTGAGAATGCCTGACGCAGCTCGTCACAATCCGCTTCCATGATTTTGTTGGAAGATTGCGGCATAACACGGCGGTAATCAGGGAATCGACCATCCACCAGCTTAGAGGTGAACACAAACTGGTTCACCTGAGCCCGGATGTTGGCACTGCCAATCTGGATGGTCACTGGCGCTTCTGGGTTATCCAGCATACGCATCAATTCAGTCACGCCTTTACGTGGCACAATCACTTGCTGGCCAGCCAGTTCGTTATCGAGCGCAGTCGTACCTACCGCCATACGGTGACCGTCTGTGGCCACAGAGCGAAGTGTGGTGCCATCAGTCTCCAGCAACATACCGTTCAGGAAATAACGGACATCCTGGTTGGCCATGGAGAATGCAGTGCTTTCAATCAATTGGCGAAGCTTGCCTTGTGGCACCGTGAATTCCACGTTGCTCTGCCAATCTTCGATATTCGGGAAATCGGCCGCTGGCAATGTCGACAAAGTAAAACGGCTGCGGCCTGAACGGATAACCGCGCGATCACCTTCGAGCGTAAAACTGATAGGTGCGCTGTCTGGCAGACCACGGCAAATATCTAAAAACTTACGAGATGGAACGGTCACTGCCCCATCTTCTGCTTCACTTTCCAGCGGCAGATTAGCAATCAGCTCAACTTCCAAATCCGTACAGGTCATGGAAAGTTGTCCGAACTCTACTTTCAGCAGGATATTGCCAAGAATAGGCAGCGTAGGTCGTCCCCCTAATGCACCAGACACCTGCTGCAGGGGTTTCAAGAATTGGTCACGGGTAACTGTAAATTTCATATTAAGACGACAAAGTCCGGATCAGGTTGGAATAATCTTCTTTTATATCGTGGCTCTCTTCGCGCAGCTGTTCAATCTTTCGGCATGCGTGAAGTACCGTAGTATGATCGCGGCCACCAAATGCGTCGCCAATCTCCGGCAAACTGTGGTTGGTCAACTCTTTTGACAGTGCCATCGCCACCTGGCGTGGACGTGCCACAGAGCGGCTGCGACGTTTCGACAATAGGTCCGCCATTTTGATTTTGTAATACTCGGCGACGGTTTTCTGGATGTTGTCGATGGTAACCAGTTTTTCCTGAAGCGCCAGCAAATCACGCAGGGCTTCGCGGACAAAATCGATGGTGATAGCACGGCCGGTGAAGTTAGCATTCGCTATCACGCGGTTCAGCGCCCCTTCAAGCTCTCGAACATTTGAGCGCAGACGTTTAGCGATAAAGAACGCTACTTCGTCTGGCAGGCGAATATTATGGTCTTCCGCCTTTTTCATCAAAATCGCCACGCGGGTTTCAAGCTCTGGTGGCTCGATAGCAACGGTCAAACCCCAGCCAAAACGGGATTTGAGACGATCTTCCACACCGCTGATCTCTTTTGGATAACGGTCAGAGGTGAGGATGATTTGTTGGTTACCTTCCAAGAGCGCATTGAAGGTGTGGAAGAACTCTTCCTGTGAGCGCTCTTTGTTAGCGAAGAATTGGATGTCATCGATAAGCAGCGCATCAACACTACGGTAGTAGCGCTTAAACTCTTCAATCTGGTTGTTCTGCAGCGCTTTAACCATGTCCTGAACAAAACGTTCAGAATGCATGTACACCACGCGCGCATCGGTTTTGCGATCAGAAATCGCATTACCCACAGCGTGCAACAAGTGGGTTTTACCCAAACCGGTGCCGCCGTAAAGGAAAAGTGGGTTGTATGCAGCGCCTGGGTTATCTGCCACCTGACGAGCTGCAGCCAAAGCGAGTTGGTTCGACTTACCTTCAACGAAGTTAGTGAACTTGTGCTTGGGATTCACGTTAGAGCGGTGATTCACATCTGATTGCACAGGAGAAGGTGCAGGTTCCCAGGTACGACCAACAGGTTTAGCGGCGGGCGCAACAGGAGCTGGAGCTGCAGGCTGGCTTGGCGGCGCCACCGGGGCAACCGGCTTACTGCCAACTTCAAAGCGCAGCACAGGCAAGTCGTTACCGCAAAACTCATTCAGTAACTGATTGATGCTATTTAGGTATTTGTCGCGAACCCAATCCAGTACAAAACGGTTTGGCGCAAACAAAGTCAGGGTATTGTCATTTAACTCCGCCTGAAGCGGTCGAACCCACATGCTGAATTCTGTTGCAGGAAGGTCCTCTTGAAGGCGCTGAAGGCACTGCAACCAAAGCGAAGATGACACGTCTGACTCCACACTTATTTATTAATGAAAAGGGAACTAAGTTTATACTTGTACGAGGAGGATCGCTAGCGAAGAGATCCTTTTTGCAGTGAATAAGATCTAAGTTATACACACAGATCGCACATTTAGTTTGCAGATCGGCACAGCTAACCCCCCACTTACTCACAGAATTATCCGATTTTGGCTCAAAAATCCGATGTTCCGATCACAGTGTTGACTCCCCCACTCCACAAAACGTCACGGGTGATCGATGTTCTTAAAAAATTCACCCTGATCAAATTTACACACCCTATACTGGATTATCCCTGACGATCGCACATGAAATACACAAGCAAAAGTGGATAAGATCGGCAAAGGATCCTTGCGCTTGACAGGCGACCACGTATAATTGCGCGCCCTGAGAGATTCGGATTGAAACCACCTGTGGTTTTAACATTGACTATAAGTCAGTCAGTGATTACAATCCGCCCTCTTTGTTGAGAGGCGTCGGACTTTTGTCCCACGTCGGGTTAACAAACCTAAAAACTGATCAGTAATTAAGGTAGAAACCATGAAACGCACTTTTCAACCTTCAGTTCTAAAGCGTAAGCGCACTCACGGTTTCCGTGCGCGCATGGCAACTAAGAACGGTCGTAAGGTTATCGCCGCTCGCCGTGCGAAAGGCCGTAGCAAGCTTTCAAAATAATCCTTAGCGATTTGTGAATAAGCTAGCTTTTTCTCGGGAGTTACGTCTGTTAACTCCCGAACATTTCAACTTCGTCTTCCAGCAACCTCACCGCGCTGGCTCTCCACACTTAACCATTCTTGCTCGAAACAACAAACTTGGACGCCCACGTCTAGGCCAAGCTGTTCCAAAAAAACAGATCAAACTTGCCGTTGACCGAAATCGCTTTAAACGTCTGGTACGTGAAAGTTTTCGTCTCAACCAGCACTCGCTGATGGCAAAAGATTATGTTGTGATAGCAAAGAAAAGTGCGAATGAGCTCAGTAACGAAGAACTGAGTCAGCTGCTTGATAAGTTATGGCAACGTTTGTCTCGACCGCCGCGAAAAAAATAGTCACTGGACTGTTTCGCGGGTATCAACTCTTCATCAGCCCACTTCTGGGGCCCCGATGTCGCTTCACGCCGACATGCTCCCAATACGCCATAGAAGCGGTCAACCGTCACGGTGTGATAAAAGGGTGTTGGTTCGCCAGCAAACGTTTATTAAAATGCCACCCTCTTAATCATGGTGGGTACGATCCTGTACCCCCGCGTCATCCTAAAAATCGAGACAATTAACAATGGATTCTCAACGCAATATCCTGTTGATTGCCCTAATGTTTGTATCCTTCATGTTGTATCTCAACTGGACGGAAGCAACCAACCCTCAACCACAGGGCCAGGGCGTAACACAGCAAGCACAACACAGTGGTGATGTACCTGCCAGCTCAGATGCGTCTCAGCCTCTGACGCAGGACGCAGTTTCAAACAAGCTGATCACCATCAAAAGTGACGTGCTGAATTTGACCGTTGACACACAAGGCGGTGACATTCTTCGCGCTGAACTGAACAACTACGACGCAGAGTTCGACTCTGTCGACAAGTTCGTGATGCTCAAAAACCAGCCTGATCACGTATTCGTTGCTCAAAGCGGCCTGATTGGCCCTGATGGTATCGATACCCTGGATGGCCGTGCACAGTTCTCTGCAAACGGCACCGACTTTGTGATGGCTGATGGCCAGGACGAGTTGCGTGTTCCTCTGACGCTGGTGAAAGACGGCATTACCTTCACCAAAACCTTTGTACTGAAACGCGACAACTACGCGGTTGACGTTGACTACACAGTAGACAACCAAAGCGGCAAAGCAGCAACAGTACAAATGTATGCGCAGCTAAAACAAAATCTACTGGATGACGGCGGCAGCCTGACCATGCCTACCTACCGCGGTGGCGTGTACTCGGCTGACGATGCGAAATACGAGAAATACAGCTTTGACGATATGAAGGACAGAAACCTGAACCTGACTATCGCCAATCAAGGTTGGGCAGGCATGATGCAACACTACTTTGTTGCAGCCTGGATCCCGCATTCAGAAGGTGAAGCGAACCTGTATACCCGCACCAGCAATGGCCAAGGCTTTATCGGTGTACGTTACCCAACCACCACAGTTGCAGCAGGTTCAACGGCACAACTGGACGCGACCCTGTGGGTAGGTCCTAAACTTCAGGACAAAATGGCTGAAGTAGCACCTAACCTGAACCTTACCGTCGACTACGGCTGGCTGTGGTTTATCGCGAGCCCACTGCACTGGTTGCTGTCAACCATTCACGGTTTCGTGGGTAACTGGGGTGTGGCAATCATCATCCTTACCTTCATCGTTCGTGGTGTGATGTACCCGCTGACCAAAGCGCAATACACTTCGATGGCGAAAATGCGCATGCTGCAGCCAAAACTGGCAGAAATGCGTGAGCGTATTGGCGATGACCGCCAGCGCATGAGCCAGGAAATGATGGAGCTGTATAAGAAAGAGAAAGTGAACCCGCTGGGCGGCTGTTTACCTCTGCTTCTACAAATGCCTATCTTCATCGCACTTTACTGGGCGCTGATGGAATCAGTAGAACTGCGCCACGCGCCGTTCATGCTGTGGATTCAAGACTTGTCTGCACCGGATCCATACTATGTGCTGCCACTGCTGATGGGTTTTTCTATGTTCCTCATCCAGAAGATGAGCCCAAGCACTATCACCGATCCAATGCAGCAGAAGATCATGAACTTCATGCCAGTGATGTTCACCGTGTTCTTCCTTTGGTTCCCAGCAGGTCTGGTACTGTACTGGTTGGTGTCGAACGTTGTGACCCTTATCCAGCAGACCATGATTTACCGTGCGCTGGAGAAAAAAGGCCTTCACAGCCGCACTTAATCGCACTGAATACTGACAAGGCGGCCAACTGGCCGCCTTTCTTCTTTCTGAAGACGCGACATGCGGTCAGGTAAAATTGGTATACACTAAGCAACGTTTTCAAACCGCAGGTAAAGTTTCATGATTCACTCAGACACCATTGTTGCTCAGGCGACACCACCGGGACGCGGTGGTGTGGGCATCATTCGCGTATCCGGCCCCAAAGCCAAAGAAGTTGCCCTGGCGGTCACCGGACGTGAACTTCCGATGCGTCGCGCCGAATACCTGCCGTTTAACGATGAACAGGGCAACGCCCTCGATCAAGGAATTGCCTTGTACTTCCAGGCGCCAAATTCATTCACCGGTGAAGATGTGCTGGAACTTCAAGGTCATGGCGGCCCAGTCATCATGGATATGCTGATCAAGCGCATTGTGGATATCGATGGTGTTCGCACTGCCCGTCCGGGCGAGTTTTCCGAACGTGCCTTTTTGAATGACAAACTCGATCTCGCGCAAGCAGAAGCGATTGCCGACTTGATTGATGCCAGCTCAGAGCAAGCGGCGAAAAGCGCGCTGCAAAGCCTTCAGGGGGCGTTTTCGGGCAAAGTTAATACGCTGGTGGAAGCGCTGATCCATCTGCGCATCTACGTGGAAGCGGCGATAGATTTCCCGGATGAGGAAATCGATTTTCTCTCTGACGGTAAAGTCGCCGCCGATCTCGACAACATCATCAACTCGCTGGATGACGTGCGTAAAGCAGCCAACCAAGGCGCTATCATGCGTGAAGGCATGAAAGTGGTGATCGCCGGCCGTCCGAATGCGGGTAAATCCAGTCTGCTCAATGCCCTTTCCGGTAAAGAAAGCGCCATTGTGACCGACATCGCCGGCACCACCCGTGATGTGCTCCGTGAGCATATCCACATTGATGGCATGCCGCTGCACATCATCGACACAGCAGGCTTGCGTGACGCCTCAGACGAGGTGGAACGTATCGGTATTGAACGTGCCTGGGATGAAATCGCTCAGGCAGACCGCGTGCTCTTTATGGTGGATGGCACCACTACTGATGCGACATCACCGGAAGAAATCTGGCCGGAGTTTATCGACCGCCTGCCAGAAAATATCGGTATGACGGTTATCCGCAACAAGGCAGACATGACAGGTGAAACCCTGGGGATTTGCCATGCCAGTCAGCCTACCCTTATTCGTTTAAGCGCGAAGACAGGAGCAGGTGTTGATGCCCTGCGTGAGCACCTGAAAGCCTGTATGGGCTTCTCTGGCGCGACAGAGGGTGGCTTTATGGCCCGTCGCCGCCACTTGGAAGCACTGGATGCAGCCGCCCGACACCTCGATATCGGGAAAGAGCAGCTTGAGGGTTACATGGCCGGAGAGATCCTCGCTGAAGAGCTCCGCATTGCCCAGCAGCATCTTGCAGAGATCACCGGTGAATTCAGCTCAGACGATCTGCTTGGCCGGATCTTCAGCTCATTCTGTATCGGTAAATAAATACATTGCCGCCTTCGGGCGGCTTGTTTCCCGCCTAAATGTCCCGCTTTTGCTACACTTGAAAACATCTTTCATAGATTCAGCCAAAGCGATGATCAACAGCCTCAACCCCATTCTTAATCTGGGGATAACACGCTGCGACAAGCTCCATGTGCATCACCTCCGAATGGTGAATTTGCTCACCTGTCTGTGTGCGAGTGGTACCTTGTTGTTCTCAGCACTTTTCTGGTTCGCCTTTGGTAGTGCTACCGCAGCCCTTTTGAACGGCCTGTTTGCCATACTGTACCTGGTCGCTTTTCTGCTGACCCGGGAAGGTGTTTTGTGGATGGCTAAGTATTGGATATTCATTACTTTCTTCCTCCAACAACTCTTCCTCCCTCTGTTTGTGTTGTCCGCCAACTTTGAAACTGAACTGCTGTTGCTGGTGGTTCCCACCGCTGTTGTTCTGGTGTTTGATCCGAACGAACGCCTGCCCCGCTATGGGTTGTCACTTATCGCCATTTTTCTGCTTTTTCTGGCTAAAACGGTTCCGTCAGCCGATCCTGTACTGGCACTCACAGACACCAATGCACGGGCAGCATACCTGTGTGTCATTCTGATTCTGGTGCTTGCATCAGTCGCGTTGACCGATTTCTATATGGTGGATCTTCACAGCATTGATGAATCTTCCCGAAAACTGGTTCACGAGGATCTTTTAACTGAAACCTCCAACAGCCAAAGTCTCTATAACCAGGCCGATGAACTTTTCTTTCAAGCGCAACGGCGCGGGGAGCCGCTGTCGGTCGTCGCTATTAATCTCGATGACTTCCGGCAAATCAACGAAATGCACGGAAGACAAACAGGCGATCAAGTGCTTATCCATGTTGCAGAACTTCTGCGCGAACAACTCCCGCCAGCCACGCCTATTGGCCGTTTGTACGCCGACAACTTCGCTATCTTACTGAGAAATACACCTTCAAGTGACGCAATGCGTGTGGCCGAACAACTGAAACTGGCCATTGGACGCAGTGTGGTTCTGCTGGATAACACCGCGGTTAAACGCACTGCAAGCCTGGGAGTAACCACATCAAATGATGGCTGCCTTGTTGGTTTTCAGCTGATAGATACGGCAATTCATGCTGTTGCCAATGCAAAAAAGCGAGGCAAGAACAAGATACAAACCTTATCACCCAAAGGGTTTAATGCCCTTTACCGAAGTGAGCACTACCAGCCCAACTGACTTGACGCAGCAGTGACCGTCACTCAATACTAACGGCCATTGATAAACCGTTAGAGAACAAACTTATGAGTGAACTAACCCTGATCACCGGCAGTACATTGGGCGGCGCAGAGTACGTGGGCGATCACCTCTCTGATCTTCTGGAACAAGAAGGCATCAAAGTGAATGTGATCAATGAAGCAGAGCCTGATGACGTCGCGAATGCCTCCAGCCTTCTCCTTATCACATCAACCCATGGTGCCGGAGACTATCCGGATAACCTCGCGCCAGCGATGGAAGCCCTGAAAAACACGACACCTGATTTGAGTGCCCTAAAGTATGCCGTGATCGCAATCGGCGACTCCAGTTACGACACGTTTTGTGGCGCAGGTATTCAGGCAGATGAACTATTGAAAAGCCTGGGAGCACAGTCTCTGGCCCCCCGATTAGAGATTGATATTCTTGAGCAGCCTTTGCCTGAAGAAGCGGCTGAAGCATGGTTATCCCAGCACAAATCGGTATTTTGTGAATAAAATGACGCGTCGACCATAAAAACTTTATTCAAAAGTGTGACCTTTGCTTTGTGGATAACTATAGATCTAAACGGTGATCAACTTATAGTTATCCAAATAACAACTTTCCTCTCTTTCCCCACCTGTTGATAACATACCATTTTGATCCCAAGAAGTACCAGAATAGATCCAAGCAAACACACAGAAAACGATCTTCCATAAACGCATGATCATGTTGATCATTTATCAGTTATCCACAAAGATCGTCTTCCCTAATAAGAGATCAAAATAAAGATCTATATAAAGATCTTTATATATTTTAAGAGACAGACCCTCGATCAAAGATCACACTTTTGGTTCTCTCCGTTTCTGAAAAGCGGTAGAATGATCCTCTTTTGCTAAACCAACCGATCAACACATTCCTTATTGAGGTCACACCATGTTTTACCAGGATAACTTTGATGTCATCGTTGTTGGTGGTGGTCATGCAGGTACGGAAGCCGCACTGGCCGCTGCACGTATGGGTCAGCAAACCCTTCTGCTGACACACAACATCGATACATTGGGGCAAATGTCATGTAACCCTGCCATTGGCGGGATCGGAAAAGGACATCTGGTGAAAGAAGTCGACGCACTAGGCGGCCTGATGGCGCGTGCGATTGACAAAGGTGGTATTCAATTCCGTACCCTGAATGCATCGAAAGGCCCTGCTGTACGTGCTACCCGAGCACAGGCTGACCGTGCGCTGTACAAAGCGGCGGTCCGTGAGGCATTGGAAAACCAGCCAAATCTGATGTTGTTCCAACAAGCAGTGAATGACCTGATCGTTGAACAGGATCAAGTCGTTGGCGTTGTGACCGAAATGGGCCTGAAATTCCGTGCCCGATCGGTGGTGTTGACCGTAGGTACGTTCCTCGGCGGAAAAATCCACATTGGTCTTGAGAATTATTCCGGTGGCCGGGCCGGCGATCCCCCTTCGATCGCGCTGGCTGATCGCCTCCGTGAATTGCCGTTTCGCGTTGACCGCCTGAAAACAGGCACACCGCCGCGTATTGATGCCCGCACTGTCGATTTCAGTGTGATGCAAACCCAGCATGGTGACGATCCACGTCCTGTGTTTTCTTTCATGGGTGATGTGTCTGAGCATCCGCGTCAGGTGCCGTGTTACATCACTTACACCAATGAGAAAACCCATGATGTGATCCGCCATAATCTGGATCGCAGCCCCATGTATGCAGGTGTGATTGAAGGTATTGGCCCGCGTTACTGCCCGTCTATCGAAGACAAGGTGATGCGCTTTGCGGACAAAGATAAACACCAGATTTTCGTTGAGCCTGAAGGCTTGACGACCAACGAACTCTACCCGAATGGGATCTCCACCAGCCTGCCATTTGACGTGCAGATGGGGATCATCAGTTCGATCAAAGGCTTCGAGAACGCACGTGTGATCCGCCCAGGTTATGCGATCGAGTATGATTTCTTCGATCCGCGCGATCTGAAGCAAACCTTTGAAACCAAATTTATCAAAGGCTTATTCTTCGCGGGTCAGATTAATGGCACCACTGGCTATGAAGAAGCGGCAGCACAAGGCTTGCTCGCAGGCACAAACGCAGCATTGTTTGCTCAGGACAAGGAGGGCTGGTGTCCTCGTCGCGATCAAGCTTACATGGGCGTATTGATTGACGATTTGTCGACCATGGGTACCAAAGAACCGTACCGTATGTTCACTTCCCGCGCTGAATACCGCTTATTGCTTCGTGAAGACAACGCGGATATGCGTTTGACTGAAACCGGTCGCGAGCTCGGTTTGGTGGACGATGAGCGCTGGACCCGTTTCAACCAGAAACTGGAAAACATGGAACAGGAAGCACAGCGTCTTCGCAGTGCCTGGATCCACCCAACTTCAGAACATGCTGAAGCATTGAACGCGATCCTGAAAACGCCATTGTCCCGTGAGGCAAACGGCGAAGAACTATTGCGTCGTCCGGAAGTGACGTACAACGATCTGGTGAAAATTCCAACATTCTCACCAGCGCACGAAGACATTCAAGCGTCTGAGCAGGTAGAAATTCAGGTCAAGTACGCAGGTTATATCGACCGCCAGAAAGACGAGATTGAAAAATCTATCCGCCACGAAAATACCCATTTGCCGATCGAGCTGGATTATTCCCAAATCAAAGGCTTGTCGAACGAGGTGGTGGCGAAACTGAAAGACAGCCGTCCAGAGACCATTGGCAAGGCGTCACGCATTTCCGGTATCACGCCTGCAGCGATCTCTATCCTGCTGGTGCATCTGAAAAAACAAGGCATGCTGAAAAAAGGGGCCTGAGTTTCTGTGAAACAACGTCTAGCACAACTGATTGAACAGGCAGGGATGAACATCCCTGCTGAGCAACAAGCCCAACTGATTGGCTATGTTGAAATGCTCCACAAGTGGAACAAAGCGTACAACCTGACATCGGTGCGCGATCCAAACGAAATGATCGTCAAACACATCATGGACAGTATCGTGGTGAGTCAGCACCTCGATGGCCAAAGTTACATCGATGTGGGGACGGGGCCTGGATTACCGGGGATCCCGCTTGCAATCATCAACCCGGAAAAATCCTTCACGCTGCTCGATAGCCTGGGTAAGCGCATTCGCTTCATCCGTCAGGTGCTGCATGAGCTGAAAATTACCAATGTTACGGCTGTGCAGAGCCGCGTCGAAGATTTCCAGCCTGAACAGGGATTTGATGGCGTATTAAGCCGAGCCTTTGCGTCCATGAGCGACATGGTGAACTGGTGTCATCACCTCCCTTCACCACAAGGTCAGTTCCTCGCTCTCAAGGGACAAGTGGATCAAGTCGAAATTGACGAACTTCCTGCCGGATGTTCTGTGACAGATATCAAACCTTTGACTGTTCCAGGATTGGAAGGTCAACGTCATCTAGTAATCTTGGCTAGATAGGATTATTAGGCGAGGTCGTCTTGTGGGAAAAGTCATTGCTGTTGCAAACCAAAAGGGAGGCGTTGGTAAAACAACGACCTGTATCAACTTGGCTGCGTCGCTGGCAGCGACTCAGCGTAAGGTATTGGTGATTGACCTAGACCCACAGGGCAACGCAACAATGGCCAGTGGTGTGGATAAATACGATGTTCATGCCACCGCTTACGATTTGTTGGTTGAAGAGACCCCGTTTAACGATGTGGTGGTGACAGAGACCACAGGCGGTTATCACCTGATAGCGGCCAATGGTGATGTCACCGCAGCAGAAATCAAACTCATGGAAGTGTTTGCCCGCGAAGTGAGGCTGCGCAACGCATTAGCCGACATTCGTGAAAACTATGATTTCATCTTCATTGATTGTCCCCCTTCTCTTAACCTTCTTACAATCAATGCCATGACGGCGGCAAATTCCGTACTGGTGCCAATGCAGTGTGAATACTTTGCATTGGAAGGCCTGACCGCACTGATGGACACCATCAGTAAGCTTGCAAGCGTAGTGAACGCTGACTTGCATGTGGAAGGCTTGCTCAGAACCATGTACGATCCGCGAAATCGTCTGGCGACAGAAGTGTCTGAACAGATCAAAAAACACTTTGGAGACAAGGTCTACCGTACTGTTATCCCGCGTAATGTCCGTTTGGCAGAAGCGCCGAGTCACGGCAAACCAGCCATGTACTACGACAAATATTCCAGCGGTGCCAAGTCATATCTGGCATTAGCGGGTGAAATATTGCGACGGGAAGAGCAGGCCAAACAGGCCGTTGCCAACGCGTCTTAAAGGAACGTGAATGAACGCTACCAAACGTGGATTGGGTAAAGGACTCGATGCGCTGTTGGCCACCAGTGCCAGAGCACAAGCGCGTGTCGATCTGAACAACGATACTCAGGAAACCGTGAACAACAGTGAGCTGCAGCATTTGCCATTAACGGCATTGCGTCCCGGTGTGTATCAACCGCGTCAGGATATGGCGCAGGAAGCACTGGAAGAGCTGGCGGAGTCTATCCGCGCACAAGGCGTTATCCAACCTTTGGTCGTGCGTCATCTTGGTGACAAACAGTATGAAATTATCGCTGGTGAGCGCCGCTTTAGAGCGTCAAAAATCGCCGGATTGACCCATGTCCCTTGTTTGGTCCGTGACCTAAATGACAAAGCTGCGAGCGCCATCGCACTGATTGAGAACATCCAGCGTGAAGATCTCAATGCGATGGAAGAAGCTGAAGCGCTGGATCGTCTGGTCCACGACTTCTCACTCACCCACCAACAACTGGCTGAAGCACTGGGCAAATCCCGCACCACCATCAGTAATCTTTTACGATTAAACGGCCTTGAAGCCGGGGTAAAGAAATTGCTGTCTGGACGCCAGTTGGAAATGGGTCATGCACGCGCATTATTGGCATTGGAAGGTGACGCTCAGATCGAAGCAGCACTGGTCTCCGTCAACAAGAAACTCACAGTGAGACAGACCGAAGCGTTGGTGAAAAAATGCCTGACGCCGGCCGTAGAAAAAACACCGGAACCCGTGTCACCGGAATTGACTGCTGTGCAGGATAGGTTGACTTATAAATTAGGCACATCTGTTAGCCTGTCACAAAGTAAAAGTGGCAGTGGTAAATTGGTCATCAGCTTTGATCAAAACGAAAAACTTATGCAAATTCTTGCAATTCTTGGCGAAGAAGTGTGACGTAACGCGTTGGGTTTTTGTTACATATTTTTGCTTACTGTGATCAGGTTACCCTGTTGTAAAATTTAGTCTCCCTTTTTGATGTGATGAGATTGCATTCAAAAGGGCGACCCGTATAATTTTCGCAGTTTTCCCAGCACGACATAGTGCTAAGAGGAAAGGAATCGAGGAACGAATACATGGTATCGACGCTCACGCGACCAGGTCGCAAGCTTGCGAAAAGGTTGCTGCTGTTACAGGCGTGCGTCGTGTTAGCAACGGCAATCTTGATGGTCACCACCATCAATGTCGACTGGGGAATTTCCGCACTCATAGGCGGTGGCATTTTTGTAATTGCCAACGCAGCCTTTGCATTGTGTGCATTCCTCTTTAGTGGAGCGAGAGCTGCAAAGCTCGTTGTAGCATCCTTCTACAGCGGCGAAGTGCTTAAGATTCTACTGACCGTCGCGCTGTTTTCCGTTGTTTACCTGTATGCCGAGGTGGAACTTGTTCCCCTCAAACTGACCTATTTGCTGGTACTTGGAATCAACATCCTTGCACCAGTTTTATTCATTAACAACAACAAATAGGATGAGTTATGGCTGCGCCAGGTGAAGCGCTTACACCCTCCGGTTATATCTCCCACCACTTAACCAACCTGTCTTCGGACAAGCTTGGCTTGGTGGAGGAAGGTAGCTTCTGGTCGGTGCATATTGATAGCCTGTTTTTCTCTATTGCCATCGGTATCGGCTTTCTATGGCTGTTCCGTGCAGTGGCGAAAAAAGCTACAACAGGAGTTCCAGGCAAGCTTCAGTGTTTTGTGGAAATGTTGGTGGAGTTCGTTGATGAAAACGTTCGCGAAACCTTCCATGGAAAGAATCCACTGATCGCGCCTTTGGCTCTGACCATTTTCGTTTGGATATTCCTGATGAATACGATGGACTTGGTTCCTATCGATTTTATTCCTTATCCGGCGGAACAGCTTGGTATTCCTTATATGAAGGTCGTACCAACAGCTGACGTAAATATCACACTGGCAATGGCGCTGGGCGTGTTCTTCTTGATGATTTACTACAGCATCAAGATTAAAGGCCTGGGTGGCTTTGCAAAAGAGCTGGCTCTTCACCCGTTCAATCACCCACTCATGATCCCGTTCAACCTGCTGCTTGAAGTGGTATCGCTGCTGGCGAAACCAATCTCTCTCGGCATGCGTCTGTTCGGTAACATGTTCGCCGGTGAAGTGGTATTTATCCTTATTGCGGCTCTTCTGCCGTGGTGGGCGCAATGGTTGGGTTCATTACCGTGGGCAATCTTCCACATTCTGGTTATTACCATCCAAGCGTTCGTCTTTATGATGTTGACCATTGTGTACCTGTCTCAGGCACATGAAGACTCGCATTAATAAAAGATTTTTAGTAAGCAACTTTGTTCGACCTTCCGGCATATAAGCCGACAACAAGAAACTGGAGATAGTGATGGAAACTTTATTGAGCTTTTCTGCAATTGCCGTTGGCATCATTGTAGGTCTTGCTTCCCTGGGTACAGCGATCGGCTTCGCACTGCTTGGCGGTAAATTCCTTGAGGGTGCTGCTCGTCAACCAGAGATGGCTCCAATGCTGCAAGTTAAGATGTTCATCATTGCAGGTCTTCTGGATGCGGTTCCAATGATCGGTATCGTAATCGCACTGCTGTTCACCTTCGCAAACCCATTCGTTGGTCAGCTGGGTTAAGTCGCCTGATTATACCTGTAGTTAACTATTGGGAGATGGAGAAGCAGTTATGAATATGAACGCTACTCTTATCGGCCAGGCGATCGCGTTTTCCATGTTTGTGTGGTTCTGCATGAAGTATGTATGGCCACCAATCATGCAAGCGATTGAAGAGCGTCAGAAGAAAATTGCTGACGGTCTTGCGGCGGCTGAGCGTGCCGCGAAAGACCTGGATTTGGCCCAGGCTAATGCTTCTGATCAATTGAAAGAAGCAAAGCGCGCTGCAACTGAGATCATCGATTCGGCGAATAAGCGTAAAGCACAAATTCTTGATGAAGCCCGCGAAGAAGCATCTTCTGAGCGTGAAAACATCCTTAACCAAGGAAAGGCTGAACTGGAAGCTGAGCGTAACCGTGCCCGCGATGAACTGCGCAAACAAGTTGCAACTCTGGCCGTAATCGGTGCTGAGAAAATCCTTGAGCGTTCAATCGACGAAAATGCTCATAAAGATATTCTCGATAAAATCACTGCAGAACTTTAAGAAGGAGGGGCAGCTATGTCTGAACTGACTACCATCGCACGCCCCTACGCTAAAGCAGCCTTCGATCTGGCAGTAGAAAAAGGCGAATTGGACCAGTGGTCTGAAATGCTGGCTTTTGCTGCTGAAGTTGCCCGCAATGAAACCATCGCAGACTTTCTCGATGGTTCTTATTCAGCTGAAAAGTTGACTGAGATTTTTCTCTCAGTGTGCGGTGAGCAGCTCAATGAATTCGGCCAGAACCTCGTGAAGGTGATGGCTGAAAACGGACGCTTAAAAGCGTTGCCGGAAGTAACTGTCCAGTTCATGGCACTTCGCCGTGAATTAGAAAAGCAAGTTGACGTCGAGGTCACCTCTGCTGTCGCGCTGGAACAAGCGCAACTGGACGCTATTGAAAGCAAGCTGGAAGCCCGCCTTGAGCGAAAAGTGAAGCTGAACTGTAGTGTAGACGAGACCCTGGTTGCCGGGGTTGTGATTCGAGCTGGAGACTTGATCATCGATAACTCAGTTAGCGGCCGTATGCGCCGTCTGAGCGATGCATTGCAGTCTTGATTTGGGGAATTGGAGCATGCAACTTAATTCCACGGAAATTAGCGATCTGATCAAACAGCGTATTGAAAAATTCAACGTTGTTAGTGAAGCACGCAACGAAGGTACCATCGTGTCAGTCAGCGACGGTATCATTCGCATCCATGGCCTTGCAGATGCTATGCAAGGTGAAATGATTGAACTACCTGGCAACCGTTTCGCACTGGCGCTCAACCTTGAGCGTGACTCTGTAGGTGCGGTTGTTATGGGTCCTTATGCCGACCTTCAGGAAGGCATGAAAGTAACCGGTACTGGTCGTATTCTTGAAGTTCCAGTAGGTCCTGAGCTACTGGGCCGTGTGGTTAACACCCTGGGTGAGCCAATTGACGGTAAAGGTCCTATCAACGCAGCACTGACTTCTCCTGTAGAAGTGATTGCACCTGGCGTAATCGCACGTCAGTCGGTAGACCAGCCAGTACAGACCGGTTACAAAGCAGTTGATGCAATGATCCCAATCGGCCGTGGTCAGCGTGAGCTGGTTATCGGTGACCGTCAGACCGGTAAAACGGCGCTGGCAATCGATGCGATCATTAACCAGAAGAACTCTGGTATCTACTCTATCTATGTTGCTATCGGCCAGAAAGCGTCAACCATCGCTAACGTGGTTCGCAAACTGGAAGAGCACGACGCACTGAAAAACACCATCGTTGTTGTTGCATCTGCTTCTGAAGCAGCGGCACTGCAATACCTTGCGCCTTACGCAGGTTGTGCGATGGGTGAATACTTCCGTGACCGCGGTGAAGATGCGCTGATCGTATACGATGATCTGTCTAAGCAAGCAGTTGCTTACCGTCAGATTTCTCTGTTGCTGCGTCGTCCACCAGGCCGTGAAGCATTCCCAGGTGACGTTTTCTACCTCCACTCTCGTCTGCTGGAGCGTGCTGCGCGTGTTAACGCTGACTACGTTGCTAAGTTCACCAATGGTGAAGTGACTGGTAAAACCGGTTCTTTGACCGCACTGCCAATCATTGAAACCCAAGCGGGTGACGTATCTGCGTTCGTACCAACCAACGTTATCTCGATCACCGACGGTCAGATCTTCTTGCAATCGGAACTGTTTAACGCAGGTATCCGTCCGGCAGTTGACCCAGGTATCTCAGTATCCCGTGTAGGTGGTTCAGCACAGACCAAGATCATCAAGAAGCTGTCTGGTGGTATCCGTACCGCTCTGGCTCAGTACCGTGAACTGGCAGCGTTTGCTCAGTTCTCTTCTGACCTGGACGATGCAACCAAGAAGCAGCTGGATCACGGTCAGAAAGTAACTGAACTGATGAAGCAGAAGCAATACGCACCAATGTCTGTGTTTGAGCAGGGATTGATGATTTTTGCTGCGGAAAAAGGCTACCTGGCAGACGTTGAGCTGACCAAACTGGCTGATTTCGAATCTGCTCTGCTTGCATACGCTAAAGGTACGTTTGCTGAGCTGGTTGCACAGATCGATGAGACTGGCGACTACAACGGCGACATTGAAGCGCAACTGGTTAAGCTGGTTGAAGACTTCAAAGCAACGCAAACCTGGTAATGCGTAGAAGGCCGCTCAGCGGCCTTCTAATAACGGAGAGTAACGATGGCCGGCGCAAAAGAAATTCGTAACAAGATCGGAAGTGTAAAAAGCACGCAGAAGATCACCAAAGCGATGGAAATGGTTGCCGCTTCTAAAATGCGTCGTTCGCAAGACGCCATGGAAGCCTCCCGTCCATACGCGACTACTATGCGCAAAGTGATCGGTCATGTCGCACTTGGTAACCTTGAGTATCGCCATCCATATCTGGAAGAGCGTGAAGCCAAGCGCGTCGGTTACATCATCGTATCTTCAGACCGCGGTCTGTGTGGTGGCCTGAACATCAACCTGTTCAAACGTGCCATCACAGATATGCAGGCTTACAGCCAAAAAGGTGTGGAAGTTGAAACTGCACTGATAGGCGCTAAAGCGACTGCATTCTTTAACAGCTACGGCGGCAACGTATCCGCACAAGTTTCTGGTCTGGGTGACAGCCCATCACTGGAAGATTTGATCGGTACCGTCGGTGTGATGCTGAAGAAATATGATGAAGGCCAACTGGATCGCCTGTATCTGGTTTACAACCAGTTTGTAAACACCATGACGCAGGACCCAGTGATCGATCAATTGCTGCCTTTGCCTAAGTCGGAAGACGAAGAAATGCAGCGCAACCATGCTTGGGACTACATCTATGAGCCTGAGCCAAAACCACTGCTTGATACCCTATTGGTTCGCTATGTTGAATCTCAGGTTTATCAGGGCGTGGTAGAAAACCTCGCGTGTGAACAAGCAGCGCGAATGGTTGCGATGAAGGCTGCAACAGACAATGCAGGGAATCTGATTGATGAACTGCAACTGGTGTATAACAAAGCCCGTCAGGCTGCAATTACCCAAGAGCTGTCGGAGATTGTCTCCGGTGCTGCTGCGGTGTAAGGCAAGGGCCAACGAACTATTTTAGAGGAATAACGATGGCTACAGGTAAGATCGTTCAGATCATCGGTGCGGTAGTCGACGTAGAGTTTCCACAGGAATCTGTGCCACAGGTATATGATGCCCTGAACGTGAAACGTGAAGGCGAGCGTCTGGTGCTGGAAGTTCAGCAGCAGCTTGGTGGTGGTATCGTTCGTACCATCGCAATGGGTTCGTCTGATGGTCTGCGTCGTGGACTGGAAGTAGAAAATACTGGTAGACCGATTGAAGTACCAGTAGGTACTGAGACACTGGGACGTATTATGAACGTTCTGGGTGACTCAATCGATGAGCGTGGCGAAATCGGTGAGAAAGAGCGTTACTCTATCCACCGTGAAGCGCCAAGCTACGAAGACCAATCAAATGCAACCGAACTGCTGGAAACCGGCGTTAAGGTTATCGACTTGGTTTGTCCATTCGCTAAGGGTGGTAAAATCGGTCTGTTCGGTGGTGCAGGTGTAGGTAAGACCGTTAACATGATGGAACTTATCAACAACATCGCACTGCAGCACTCTGGTCTGTCTGTATTCGCAGGTGTTGGTGAGCGTACTCGTGAAGGTAACGACTTCTACTACGAGATGCAGGAAGCGGGCGTTGTAAACGTTGAGAATCCAGCAGAGTCGAAAGTAGCAATGGTTTACGGTCAGATGAACGAGCCACCGGGTAACCGTCTGCGCGTTGCACTGACTGGCCTGACAATGGCTGAGAAGTTCCGTGATGAAGGCCGTGACGTACTGCTGTTCATCGATAATATCTATCGTTACACCCTTGCAGGTACCGAAGTATCGGCACTGCTGGGTCGTATGCCATCTGCGGTAGGTTATCAGCCTACACTGGCAGAAGAGATGGGTGTTCTTCAGGAGCGTATCACCTCGACCAAGAGTGGTTCTATCACATCTGTACAGGCGGTGTACGTACCTGCGGATGACTTGACTGACCCATCTCCAGCAACCACGTTCGCGCACTTGGATGCGACCGTTGTACTTTCACGTAACATCGCTGCACTGGGTCTGTACCCAGCCATCGACCCACTGGATTCGACTTCACGTCAGCTGGATCCACTGGTTATCGGTCAAGAGCACTATGATGTTGCACGTGGTGTGCAGTCTGTACTGCAACGCTACAAAGAGCTGAAAGACATCATCGCCATCTTGGGTATGGATGAACTGTCTGAAGACGACAAGCTGGCAGTAGCCCGTGCACGTAAGATTGAGCGTTTCCTGACTCAGCCTTACCACGTAGCAGAAGTCTTCACAGGCCAACCTGGTGTGTATGTTTCGCTGAAAGAAACCATCACAGGCTTCAAAGGTCTGCTGAACGGTGAGTACGACGATATCCCTGAGCAGGCATTCCTGTACTGTGGTGGTATCGAAGAAGTACTGGAAAAAGCGAAGAACCTGTAATAGCTGGTAGGAGGCGACATGGCAGCGATGACCTTTCATCTGGATGTAGTAAGCGCAGAGAAACAACTGTTCTCTGGTCGAGCTGAAGCCATTCAGGTAACGGGTAGCGAAGGTGAATTGGGTATTTATCCTAGTCACACCCCGCTGCTGACCGCTATCACGCCGGGCATGATCCGCATTACTAAGCAACACGGCCATGAAGAGGTAATATACCTTTCTGGCGGTATGCTGGAAGTGCAGCCAAGCGCAGTGACTGTGCTGGCAGATACCGCAATTCGAGGCGTCGATCTGGATCAGGCTAAGGCAGAAGAAGCGAAGCGCCGTGCAGAGGATCGTATCCTCAACAAACATGGCGATATGGACTTTGCTCAGGCGGCCAGTGATCTGGCCAAGGCGATTGCCCAGCTACGAGTTATCGAGCTGACCAAAAAGGCACGCTAAGTACCAGGCATCACCCAATGACTGAAAGGCGACCGAGAGGTCGCCTTTTTTATATTTGTTTTTCTCGTTTTCCAATCGCCTAATTTTTCAGTCTTTAAACTTTGGCAGAAAAAGACATGTTCAGTTTTTATGAGTTACTTATCAATTAGTTGAAGTTAACTTGTCTGTGTATTTTCTTAAGTGATTATCTGCGAGACATCGCCTGAAAATTGCTACAAGATGACGGAAATTTATGAATTTCTTATTGGTTTGAATCCTGTTTTACAAAGCGAACCGTTACAATAAGCGCCATTATTTGAAGTAGAACCTCAATACCAAGGACAACTCTCCATGAATTTCAGTGCTGTGATTCTGGCTGCGGGGAAGGGAACCCGCATGTACTCCAACCTACCTAAGGTACTGCATACGCTTGCAGGGAAACCTATGGTGAAGCATGTCATAGATACCTGCTCCTCATTGGGTGCAAAAAACCTGCATCTGGTTTATGGCCATGGTGGTGATGCAATGAAAGCAGTACTGGCAGAAGAATCAGTCAATTGGGTACTTCAGGCAGAACAGTTAGGTACAGGCCACGCAGTGAATCAGGCGGCATCTGAGTTTTTGGATGACGAGCAGGTTCTGGTGCTTTACGGTGATGTCCCGCTGATTTCTGAGCAAACCATCGAAAACCTGTTGGATGCTCAGCCAGACGGCGGTATTGCTTTGCTGACTGTGGTACTGGATAAGCCAGCGGGCTATGGACGTATCATTCGCCGTAATGGTCCTGTGGTGGCGATCGTGGAAGATAAAGATGCCACACAAGAGCAAAAGCTTATCAAAGAAATCAACACTGGTGTGATGGTCGCTACCGGACGTGATCTACGCCGTTGGCTGAACGAAGTGAAAAGCGACAACGCACAAGGTGAATACTACCTGACAGATGTGATTGCTATTGCCCACGATGAAGGTCGCGCGGTTGAAGCGGTTCACCCTGAAAGTGCTATTGAAGTGGAAGGCGTCAACAACCGCATTCAGTTGGCTCGTCTTGAACGCGCTTATCAAGCGGCTCAGGCAGAGAAGCTTCTGGAAAGCGGTGTGATGCTCCGCGACCCTGCGCGTTTTGACCTGCGTGGTCAGCTACAGTGTGGCACTGATGTAGAAATTGACGTGAACGTCGTGATTGAAGGTTCAGTCACTTTAGGCGACAAAGTAGTCATCGGTGCAGGCTGTGTATTGATAGATTGTGAAGTCGATGACAACACCGTCGTTCGTCCATACAGCGTGATTGAAGGTGCTTCGGTTGGTGAAGATTGTACCGTGGGCCCGTTTGCGCGCCTGCGTCCAGGGGCAGAGCTGGTGGAAGATGCACATGTGGGTAACTTTGTTGAAGTGAAAAATGCACGTATCGGTAAAGGCTCTAAGGCGAATCACCTGACTTACCTTGGTGATGCTGAAATCGGTGAGCGCGTGAATATCGGTGCAGGTACCATCACCTGTAATTACGACGGCGCGAATAAACACAAGACTGTGATTGAAGATGACGTGTTTGTTGGCTCAGATAGCCAGTTGGTAGCTCCAGTGACTATTAAAAAAGGCGCAACGATTGGTGCAGGTACGACACTGACCAGTAATGTGGAAGAGGGCCAACTCGTTATTACCCGTGCAAAAGCGCGTGCAATTGATGGCTGGAAGAGACCTGTTAAGCAGAAATAGCGCTTGTTATGCATAAAAAAACACCGCAAAAGCGGTGTTTTTTTATTGAAGCGATTAAATCGTCATCAAACGAAAAATAGGGGGTTGACGCTCCTCTGAATCCGCAATATTATACGCGCCTCTGTTGGGGTATCGCCAAGCGGTAAGGCAGCGGCTTTTGATGCCGCCATTCCCTGGTTCGAATCCAGGTACCCCAGCCAACAACGCGTCCGTAGCTCAGCTGGATAGAGTACCTGGCTACGAACCAGGCGGTCGGAGGTTCGAATCCTCCCGGACGCGCCATCTCTTCCTTTCCAGAGGTGAGATGAACAATTAGGCATGCGGAAGTGGCGAAATTGGTAGACGCACCAGATTTAGGTTCTGGCGCCGCAAGGTGTGAGAGTTCAAGTCTCTCCTTCCGCACCATTATTTAAAGATCATGCTTTCGAGCGTGGTTACTGTTGGGGTATCGCCAAG
>NZ_LASY01000150.1:0-3310 GCF_000973155.1 Grimontia sp. AD028
AAAAGTTCACCGAGTTGCCACTGCCGGAGGTGACCGGCTCACTGTCAACCAGAGTGAGGTTACCTGTAGCGCTGTCAACGGCATACAGACTGACGACATCAGTGCCGCTGGAAGTGACAAAGGTATTGCCGTCAATCGTCACAATATCGATGCCTGACACCAGGTCACCGGACGGGTAGGAGTTGCCGGTTTGCGCAATTTCACCGGTTTCCGGGTTGTAGGAGAGGACATCGACGGTATCACCCTGAGGGCGTGTAGCGAAAATCAGCGTTTCACCATCATCCGTTTCGAAGGTGACGTTTTCGCGCACAATGCCTGTTTGCGAGTTACCGAAGGTCAACCCACCATTGACGGTGAGCTGGCCGTTACCCGAAATCTCCCAGGCAGAAATTGAACCGCTGTTTTGCGACGTCAGGAATAGGGTAGGTTGACCGTCGATATTCGAGACATTTGACTGTGTGAGACCATTACCCAGTCCGCCAACAGAGAAACCTGCATTTTCAACGGCAGAGGTGATATCTCCAGACACCGATGACGTTACTACGCCCGTGGAGCTGTCGTAAGTGATGCGGTCGGTCTCAGTGAGCGAACCATCGTTTTCAACCCGAGAGATGATGGTGGTGCCGTCGTAACCAAATGACGTCGAAATAACATAAGGTACACCGTCAATCGTGGTGGTGGTGGTATTCCAACCGCCATTGCTGTCGCCCTGAGTGACCTCACCAGCGGTGAGGTTGCCACTCTCTTCCACATTCAGTGTAAAGCCTGCTGCATCAACGCTGCCTGAAGTGGTGCCTGTGACGACGCCGGCATTGTCAGTGCCGGTCACGGTTACCGTGACATCATGGGTCGAACCATCAGAGGCAGTCAGGGTGAAGGTATCCTGTGCAGTTTCGCCGTCAGTCAGCGGCTGGGCTTTGTCCGGGTCAACGGTGTATGTCCAGTTGCCGTCCACCAGTTCGAAGGTGCCGTAATTACCTTCAATCGTGGTGTTGCCGATGGTGGCGGTTTCACCGGAGTCGGGGTCGGTGACGGTGATCGTGCCGGATGTTGATGCATCAGCATCGGTCACATTACCTGTTGTATCACCCGTTACCACCGCGGCATCGTTTGTACCGGTCAAGGTAATGCTGATGACCTGTTGGTTGCCATCGCTTGCAGTGACCGTGATGTTGTCAGTAACAACTTGGTCTTGCGCCAGCGATTGAACAGCGTCGGTGTTAACCGTGTAAGTCCATTCGCCACCAACCAGCTCAAGCGTGCCGTAGGTACCGTCCAGTGTCGTATCTGGAATAGTCGGTGTCTGGCCGCTATCTGGGTCAGTAATAGTAATGGTGCCTGAGACTGACTGCGCACCGACATCCTCGGTGATGCTGCCCGTCACATCACCGGCAATGATGGAACCGTCATCGGTACCGGAGACATTGATGGTGATGTTCTGTGTCGTGCCGTCACTGGCGGTCAACGTGATCACGTCCTGAACATTGTCGTCAGAACCCAGTGATTCCACTTTGTCGCGATCTACGGTGTACGTCCATTCTCCATCTTCCAAAGTCAGTGAACCGTACTGACCTTCCACTGTGGTATTCGCGAAAGATGGACTGTCGTTGCTATCGACATCAGAGATTTCAATGGTGCCGCTTACAGTAACGGGTGCTGCAATATCGTCGTAATCGAGACTGTCGATATTGTTGTACGAGCCCGGTACTAATGTGAGTGTGGTATCTGGGGTGATCTCTGGGCCATCGAGCTGGATCAGCACCTTACCGTTGTCCGGAATCGCGTTGTAGTTGTTGCCATCGGCATTGGTGTCCACATCGACAATTGCCATGGTATACACGTTACCCTGCGCGTCAGTGTACTGAAGCGTGTAGTCGAGGTTTGCAGGGTAAGTAACGCCGTTTAGCTCGATAGTTTGTGAGCTGTCATTGGTGTATTCGTTGTGTGTGTTGTCACCGTCAAGACGCGCATCGTTATCAGTGAATTCGACGCTGACACCACCGCTGCTGAAATTGATCGATGGTGGGAAGTTGAAGGTATGGAACTCGCCCGACTCAACGCTGAAATTCTCATCCATGATGAAGGCGTTGCCCACGATTGCGCTGGAGAGATCAGCAGTCGAAATTGTGCCTGTTGTCGTACCAGTGACGACTGCTGCCTTATCGGTTCCCACTACATCGACGGTGATTTGGTGAGTCGAACCGTCAGATGCTGTGAGGGTGAAGGTTTCAGTCTCTGTATCACCCAGAGAGATTGCCTCTGCTTTATCCGGATCGACGGTGTAGGTCCACTCACCGTCTACCAGTGAGAAGGTGCCGTATTCACCATCAATATCAGTGTTGCTGATGCTTGCCGTTTCGCCACTGTCTGGATCAGTCACTGTGATAGAGCCAGATACGGAAGTGTCAGTGTCAGAAAGACTGGCGGTGGTATCACCCGTGACAACAGCTGCTTGATCAGTGCCTTCAACGGTAACAGTGATCTCGTGTTGTGAATTGTCAGATGCGGTAAGGGTAAAGGTTTCAGTGGCTTCCTGGCCCTCTGGTAGTGTTTGTGCTTTGTCTGGGTCTACCGTGTAGGTCCAGTTGCCGTCGACCAATTCGAAGGTACCATAGTTGCCCTCTATGGTGGTGTTATCGATAGACGCGGTTTCGCCGGAATCCGGATCAGTAACCGTGATAGAGCCCGTCGCAGAAGTATCTACATCACTGATCGAGGCGGTGGTATCGCCAGTCACAACCGCAGACTGGTTGGTGCCGGTGACCGTCACCACAATCTCGTGCGCCGAGTTATCAGACGCAGTGAGCGTAAAGGTTTCGGTCGCCTCTTCCCCGTCCGGCAGGGCTTGCGCTTTATCCGGGTCTACCGTGTAAGTCCAGTTGCCGTCGACCAGTTCGAAGGTACCGTAGTTACCTTCAATGGTGGTATTGCCGATGGATGCCGTTTCGCCTGAGTCGGGGTCGGTGACAGTAATCGAACCCGTCGCTGAAGTATCAACATCACTTATCGAGGCAGTGGTATCGCCCGTTACAACCGCAGACTGGTTGGTGCCTTCAACCGCGACCACAATCTCATGGGTAGAGTTATCAGACGCCGTGAGGGTAAAGGTTTCGGTCGCCTCTTCCCCGTCCGGCAGGGCTTGCGCTTTGTCAGGGTCTACCGTGTAAGTCCAGTTGCCGTCCACCAGTTCGAAGGTGCCGTAATTGCCCTCTATGGTGGTGTTGCCGATGGTAGCCGTTTCGCCGGAATCTGGGTCGGTAACCGTGATTGAGCCCGTCGCGGAAGCATCAACATCACTGATGGTTGCTGT
>NZ_LASY01000151.1:0-568 GCF_000973155.1 Grimontia sp. AD028
ACATCACTGATGGTTGCTGTGGTGTCACCCGTGACAACCGCAGACTGGTTGGTGCCTTCAACCGTGACCACAATCTCGTGCGTTGAGTTGTCAGACGCAGTGAGCGTAAAGGTTTCGGTCGCCTCTTCACCTTCTGGCAGAGACTGGGCTTTATCTGGGTCAACCGTGTAAGTCCAGTTGCCATCCACTAATTCAAAGGTCCCGTAGTTACCCTCAATCGTGGTGTTGCCGATGGTGGCTGTTTCGCCTGAATCCGGATCGGTAACCGTGATAGAGCCGGTTGCTGAGGTATCGACGTCACTGATTGCAGCAGAGGTATCACCCGTCACAACTGCAGACTGGTTGGTGCCTTCAACCGTGACCACAATCTCGTGCGTCGAGTTATCAGACGCAGTCAGGGTAAAGGTCTCGTTGGCTTCATCGCCTTCTGGCAAAGATTGGGCTTTATCTGGGTCGACGGTGTACGTCCAGTTGCCATCCACCAGTTCGAAGGTGCCGTAGTTACCTTCAATCGTGGTGTTGCCAATGGTGGCCGTTTCGCCGGAATCTGGGTCAGTGACGGTGATAG
>NZ_LASY01000152.1:0-7986 GCF_000973155.1 Grimontia sp. AD028
CGAAATTTTTCGCCTTGTTCCCGAGCATTTTTCCTACGCTATTTCTGATCATCTACCTACTGTGATTGGTATAAGCTGCACGAGATAAAACAAAAGGAGCCAGTTGGCTCCTTTTCTGTTTCTAGGGTCTGTTGACCCTCCTAGCATTCAGTATCGTTAAACGTCGATTTCTGTTGGGGCGACGTTCTCAATCGGGTAAGAGCCCAGTACTTTAATGTAGCGGGTGATCTTGGTGAGCTCTTCCAATGCTTCTTTCATCACATCCGTACGCATATTACCTTCTACATCCACATAGAACATTTCTTCCCATGGGTTGCCAAGCACAGGGCGCGATTCCAGTTTGGTCATGTTGATACCGTGATTGCGCAGTACAAGCAGACACTCCACCAGGGAACCGGCAGATTGTCCGGTAGACATGATAAAGGTGGTTTTTGCTGGGATCAGCGCAGTGACTTCTACAGGCTTACGTGCGACAACGATAAAGCGGGTGTGGTTTTCCTGCTGATTGGCGATGCCGAACTTCAGTGGTTTCAGACCATAAAGTTCACCGCTTGCCGCATTACCAATCGCAGCCACATTTGGCTGGGCCATGGCTGCGACTTCTTTCATCGCCTCCGCGGTGCTGGAGCAATACTCTTGTTTAATACCACTGCCCAGAGATCGCACGAACTCACTGCATTGTTGATGCGGCTGTGGATGCGAATAAAGCACTTCGATTTGGTCAATCTGCGTGTCTACTGCGGTCAGAAGGCAGTGTTCAATCGGCTGGGTGATCTCTCCGACGATAGACAAGCGGGTGTGCTGAAGTTGATCGTAAACATCATTAATCGAACCCGAGCTGGTGTTTTCAATCGGCAGCACGCCGTAATCGGCATTGCCGGTTTCCACCATTTCCAGCACTTCTTTAAAGCTTGAACACTGGATCTCTGCGAGCTTGGTATGTTTACGTGCAAAAAAGTTGCGGGTCGCCAGATTGGAGTAGGAGCCTTTGCCACCTAGGAAAGAAACGCGGGCAAGCGGTTGTTCATTGTCTGGGTTGGCTAGGCGTTGCAGGAATGCCTGTTGGTAGAGCACAGAGTCTTCAATAATGGTGTGGAAAATTTTGGTGACGTACTGTGGGTCCAGCTCGTGGGATTTCCCATTGGCAACCAGCTTCTCAAGAAGCGCCTGCTCACGTTCAACATCACGGACTGGCTTTTGGGTTTGGATTTTGCTTTTAGCGACTTCAAGACTCAGCTTACGTCGTTCTGCCAGCAGTGACAGCAGTTCTTGATCGATACGGCTGACATTCACCCGTATTTCATCAAGTGACAATGTTGGTTTACTCATTCCTTGTTCCTACTCATTATTCAGCGCCCAAAACAAAAAAGCCTCCCTTTCTGAGGGAGGCCTTCGGGAATCTGTCGTTATCGATGCTCGCCCTTACGCCCCACCTCTTCAGAAGCGGAAAAAGAAACGAAAGAAAAACGAAGTGGTTTGCGACATCGATACTTTATCTTGTTGGTTCAATTATTGTTCAACCATATTGGGACGGCGTTGTCATGTCAAGACGAATCAGCCCCGCACTTGGCGGGGCTGACTGGTTTAATCCTCTGGATAGATTAGATAGCTTCAGATTCTTCTTCCGGTACTTCCACACCTGCATGGCTTGCGCGGCGTGCTTCGCCTTTGTGAGCTTGTTTGTTTAGCTGTTTCTCCAGTTTCTGGCCCACTTCATTGATGGCGGCATACATATCTTCATGCTCAGCGGAGGCAATCAATTTTGCACCTGGCATAGACACGCCAGCTTCTACTTTGAATTTGTTACCTGGTTCTTCACTGATGACAGCATGAGGGTTAATGAGAGCGACTTGCCATTTCTCTAGCTTTTCAAAACGAGACGTAATGCGATCGCGAATGGCAGGAGTGATGTCGATGTTTTTACCAGTAATTTCTACTCTCATAGATGTTTCCTCTTTTGCTTGCCCTTTGCTGGGCTCACTTTCAGATTACGTTTCTGGAGAGGAAATAACGTGATCTAAATCACTTTTGTGTCGCGAAATTTTATTGGTCAGGGGATTTGTGATCCTGTGTTTAACTTCGGTTTAAAAAGTCCGGAAAGTGCTTGAATCGGGCAAAAGAAGTGGTGCAAGATGAAGAGGTTAAGGTCGCTAACGAATACTGAACGTTAGGGACTTTGTTCGTGCTAAAGAAGGCTTTGGCGAAGAATGCAGCAGTTCACTATTTCGCCCGAACAAACAATCTCACACCCAAATAAACAAAAAGCAGCCATCAGGCTGCTTTTTTCTTTTCTGTTTGAAGGGCGCTATTAGGCATCCACACCATTCAGTTTCATTAACTCGCGGGTTCGTTGCGCTGGTTCTTCCAGTTTCAACGCTTCATAGGCTTTAAGCATCAACGGAAGAGATTTCTTCGCTGCATCCGTATCAGGGAAATCGCGCTGGATTTGCTGACAACGGTTGATCACAGCAACCCAAGCTTCACGGCGAACATAGAAATCAGCAGTGGCCAGTTCGTAATCTGCCAGACGGTTCTTCAGCGCGACAAGGCGTTTTGCTGCGTCAGCGGCGTAATCACTGTCCGGGTATCGATCCAGCAGGCGGCGGAAGTCCACAAACGCACGGCGCACTGGCTCAGGGTCGCGGTCTTCACGATCCATATTCAGCATATCGTGGATGAAGCTTCTGTCCTGCGCCATGTTGGTCAGGCCGCGCATGTAGAGTACCCAATCCATCTCAGGGTGACCCGGGTTCATACGCATGAAACGGTCAATAGTGGCCTCGCCCAAGGCCAGATCGTCATTCTTGTAGTAAGCGTAAATCAGATCCAGTTGAACCTGCTCAGAGTACGCACCAAACGGGTAGCGTGAGTCCAGGGCTTCAAGCTTTTGGATTGCGGTGTTCCAACTGCCTTCATTAAGGGAAACCTGCGCTTCCTGATACAGCTCAGAAGGCGGAATATCAGGGACAACTTCTTCCGTGCTTGAACATCCAGCCAGCAGGGAAATAGCAAGTAAAGAGGATAAAGTAAGGCGTTTCATTACTACAGTTGCTTCCTTGAAAGAATATTTTCAGCCTTTGCCATTACGGAGACAGCCGCAAAAAGCTACAATGGCGCGATTGTGGGCTATTCTACCCATCGACCAGATATAATACCAACTGGTAAACGTGACTGAGCCCGAGGGCTTACATCAATACCACTTGGTATTAGTCTCATTGAGAATCAAAAAGTTCGTTATGGCACAGCAGTTAGAGTTAAACAGCACAGTAAATGAGAATCAACTGGGTCAGCGTCTGGATCAGGCACTGGCAGAGTTGTTTCCGGATTATTCCCGATCACGCATCAAAGAATGGATTCTGGCCGACAAAGTAAGCGTCGATGGTGAGATCGTCAACAAACCACGTTTGAAAATGATGGGTGGTGAAGCCATCGTTGTTCAGACAGAAATCGAAGATGAACAGCGTTGGGAAGCGCAGGACATTCCACTGAACATCGTATATGAAGATGACGATATTATCGTTATTAATAAACCGCGTGATTTAGTGGTACACCCTGGTGCCGGTTGCCCTGATGGTACCGTATTGAACGGTCTGCTATTCCATTACCCGGATATCGCTGAAGTGCCGCGTGCGGGTATCGTGCACCGTCTGGATAAAGACACCACCGGCTTGATGGTGGTGGCGAAAAATATCCCGACCCAAACACGTTTGGTTCGCGCACTGCAAAAGCGTAAGAAGTTCACCCGTGAGTACGAAGCGATTGCACTGGGTAACATGACAGGCGGTGGCATGATTGAAAAGCCAATCGGCCGTCATTCTACCAAGCGCACACACATGGCTGTTCAAGAGCTGGGTAAACCAGCGATTACACATTACCGTGTGGTTGAGCACTTCCGTGCGCACACTCGTCTGCGTCTTCGTCTGGAAACCGGGCGTACGCACCAGATCCGTGTTCACATGGCATACCTGAACCACCCTCTGGTAGGTGACCAGCTTTATGGTGGTCGTCCGCGTCCGCCACGCAATGCGGGTGATGAGCTGATCCAGACACTGCGTCAGTTTGATCGTCAGGCACTTCACGCTGTCATGCTGCGTATTGAACACCCTACCACCAAAGAAATGATGGAATGGCACGCACCAATCCCAGATGACATGGTGAAACTGACTGAAGTACTGCGTGCAGACACCTTAGAGCACGGAGACGAGGACTACTGATCATGGATTGGATCACGCCAGACTGGCCCGCGCCTTCAAGGATTAAAGCTGTGAGCACCACCCGCCAAGGTGGTGTCAGCCCTGTTCCTTTTGATAGCCTGAACTTAGGCGATCACGTGGGCGATGACAGTGATTTCGTGGTGAAAAACCGCCAAACACTGGCAGAAGTGATGTCGATGCCGACATCTCCAGCCTGGCTGAATCAAGTTCATGGTACTGAAGTTGTGACTTTGCCTTTGGCCGTTGATGAGGTGCCGGATGCCGATGCCGCATTTACGGAAGCTCAAGGGCAGGTGTGTGTGGTGATGACTGCCGATTGTCTTCCTGTGCTTTTCTGTAATGAAGAGGGGACACAGGTAGGGGCGGCGCATGCTGGCTGGCGCGGTTTGGTCAACGGTGTGCTGGAACAAACACTCAGTCAGTTTGATGAACCAAGTAAAGTGATGGCATGGCTTGGCCCTGCCATCGGCTCTGACGCTTTTGAAGTGGGTAGCGAAGTGCGCGAGCAGTTTATGGCGCACGATGCAGCCGCCGAAAAAGCGTTTAAGCCACACAACGATCGTTGGTTGGCAGATATCTACCTTTTGGCAAGGCAGCGACTTCAAGCTGCAGGTGTGACCCAGGTTTATGGCGGAGAACACTGCACAGTCTCTGCTCCGGAAACCTTCTTCTCCTACCGTAGAGAAAATCGTACAGGCCGTCAGGCCAGCTGTATCTGGATCGGTACAGAACGCGATTAACCAAATCGACAAAAATTTCGCCACTCAACTTGAAATCAGCCGCAGCCGCTCCCATTTTTTCGTTAAGCAACATCAAAGCTATTATCGAAATTATTAAAGGGGGGAGGCTATGCGCCTTGACCGATTTACCAGCAAATTCCAATTAGCCATCTCTGACGCTCAGTCACTGGCTTTAGGGCGCGATCATCAGTATATCGAGCCCGTGCACTTGATGGTGTCTCTCCTCAATCAGGACAGCAGCACCATCCGTCCTCTGATGACGCTCCTGAATGTGGATCTGACCCAACTGCGCTCCAGCCTGAGTGAACTGCTCGACAAGCTGCCGAAAGTGACTGGCACTGGCGGCGATGTCCAGCTCTCGCACAGCATGGGCATGCTTTTCAATATGTGTGACAAGCTGTCCCAGAAGCGTAAAGACAAATACATCTCCTCTGAGCTTTTTATCCTGGCAGCCGTTGAAGACAAAGGCGCTTTGGGTGAATTGCTCAGAAGCCTTGGCCTGACAACCAAGAAAGTGGAAGACGCGATTGATAAAGTGCGCGGCGGTCAGGCTATCAATGATCCTAACGCGGAAGAAGCGCGCCAGGCGTTGGAAAAGTTCACCATTGACCTGACTGAAAAAGCCGAGCAGGGCAAGCTAGACCCGGTGATTGGCCGTGACGAAGAAATTCGCCGTACCGTGCAGGTTCTGCAACGCCGTACCAAGAACAACCCAGTAATCATCGGTGAACCAGGCGTGGGTAAAACCGCCATTGTTGAAGGTTTGGCACAGCGTATTGTGAATGGTGAGGTGCCTGAAGGGCTGCGTAACAAACGTGTGCTTTCTCTCGACATGGGTTCGCTCGTTGCCGGTGCGAAATATCGTGGTGAATTCGAAGAACGCCTGAAGTCAGTTCTCAATGAACTGGCGAAAGAAGAAGGTAACGTCATTCTCTTTATCGACGAAATCCACACCATGGTTGGAGCAGGTAAAGCAGAAGGTGCGATGGATGCGGGTAACATGCTTAAGCCTGCATTGGCGCGTGGCGAACTTCATTGCGTTGGTGCAACCACATTAGATGAATACCGTCAGTATGTGGAAAAAGATGCGGCACTTGAGCGTCGTTTCCAGAAAGTGCTGGTGGATGAGCCAACGGTTGAAGACACCGTCGCTATTTTGCGTGGTCTTAAAGAGCGTTACGAGCTTCACCATGCGGTAGAAATTACTGACCCGGCGATCGTTGCTGCTGCGAGTCTCTCTCATCGCTATATCTCGGATAGACAACTACCGGATAAAGCCATTGACCTGATTGATGAAGCGGCGTCGAGCATTCGTATGCAAATAGACTCAAAACCTGAACAGCTTGATCGATTAGAGCGTCGCTTAATCCAGCTCAAGATTGAGCAACAGGCATTGGCTAAAGAAAACGATGACGCAAGTAAGAAGCGTCTTGAATCCTTGCAAAGTGAAATTGACGAGAAAGAGCGTGACTATGCTGAGCTGGAAGAAGTGTGGAATGCAGAGAAAGCAGCGCTTTCCGGCACGCAACACATCAAGAGTGCGTTAGAGCAGGCACGCACGGATTTAGACATTGCACGTCGTGCAGGTGACCTTAACCGCATGTCTGAATTGCAGTATGGCCGTATTCCTGAACTGGAAAAGCAGCTCGATCTGGCTAGTCAGGCGGAAATGCAGGAAATGACTTTGCTTAAAAACCGAGTGACTGACGCTGAGATTGCAGAAGTACTATCCCGTCAAACCGGTATACCTGTCGCCAAGATGCTGGAAGGCGAGAAAGAAAAGCTACTTCAGATGGAAGATGAGCTTCATGGTCGGGTGATTGGTCAATCAGAGGCAGTCACCTCTGTGGCAAACGCTATTCGTCGTAGTCGTGCAGGCCTTGCTGATCCGAATCGCCCGATTGGCTCGTTCCTGTTCCTTGGTCCAACAGGTGTGGGTAAAACAGAACTGTGTAAATCACTGGCAGAGTTTCTCTTTGACAGCAGCGACGCCATGGTGCGTATCGACATGTCAGAGTTTATGGAGAAACATTCAGTGGCTAGGCTGGTGGGTGCACCTCCTGGCTATGTGGGATATGAAGAAGGCGGTTATCTGACAGAAGCAGTTCGCCGTCGTCCTTATTCTGTCATTCTATTGGATGAAGTAGAGAAGGCGCACCCTGATGTGTTCAACCTTCTTCTACAGGTGTTGGATGATGGCCGCCTGACAGATGGCCAGGGGCGTACCGTTGATTTTCGCAATGCTGTGGTGATCATGACCTCCAATCTGGGTTCTGATCGCATTCAGGAACATTTCGGTGAACTGGATTACAACGGCATCAAAGCCATGGTGATGGATGTGGTGGGCAAACATTTCCGCCCAGAGTTTATTAACCGAGTCGATGAGTCTGTGGTGTTCCACCCATTGGGTCAGGAGCACATCAAGTCAATCGCCGGTATCCAGCTTGCGCATTTGGCAAAACGTATGGCTGAGCGTGACCTGAAGTTGGAAGTCACCGACGAGGCGCTAACGCTTATCGCAGATGCTGGGTTTGATCCAGTATATGGGGCTCGCCCACTTAAGCGCGCCATTCAGCAAAGTGTCGAGAACCCATTGGCACAATCTATTCTTCGTGGAGAAGTGAAACCAGGCTTGCCGGTGAAACTGATTGTCGAAGACGAGCAAATAAAAGCGGTGCAATAAAGACAAGCTTAAAGAGTAAGAACATAAAGAGGCCTAATAGGCCTCTTTTCTTTTATCTATATCCAGGTGTTTCTCTCGATTCTAAAAGTTACCCACAGCATTTTGTGGGCTTTATGTGGGTAAAATGTGTGGAAATAAGCCTTTCGTGCAAAAGATACTCAAACGAAGACTTTTCTACAAAAAACTTCAAAAAAGCCCTTGCCAGAATTCGAGACCTCCCTATAATGCGCCCCATCGACACGGCAAGCGGCTCCCAACAAGGAAATGCCTACCAAGTCGAAACGCGAAAACTTCCTCATCAAAGCATTGAAAAGTGCGGTGAAGAGGTGAGTCAACAAGGTGTTTTGAG
>NZ_LASY01000153.1:0-17131 GCF_000973155.1 Grimontia sp. AD028
GAACTCAAGCATCTTCAGGTAGTTTGGGTATATTTCCTATTTGACATGCAAAATCAAACAAAGCGCGCCGCACTGGCGCGTTTTTTCTTTTCACTTTCTGTAACCCGTTATTTTAAAAACATTTAATAACTCTACTTTCTCTGGCGCACATTTTGCTGCGATCTCTGCTTTACTCAATGCATGGGATTTCTTCATCCAGAAAAATGCAATTAATCGAATGGCTTAACGACCAGCGCCTGCTGTTGCTTGTCCGTATCAGAACACACTTCGTACACGCGACTGCTGCGTTTGTCGCGCTGTCGTGTTTGCTATGGTTGGTCATTCCTCATCCCGTCATTCCCATTGCGATTGGTCTGGTGCCCCTTGCCATTCTTATTACCCTTTCTCAACCTGTCCTGCTGGGGCTGTTGTTTATCGCTTTCTCTTTTTTCCGCCTTCATGAGGCTTTTGCACCACTCTACAATTTCAAAATCCCACTGTTGTTGTCTCTCGGTACCCTGACCACGCTGACATGGCACATAGGTATCAGTGGCAAACTCAAAATGTGGTCTTCCAAAGAACTGAATACCTTCTACATTTTTTTTGCACTTGTCGTGATTGGCATCCCTCTCTCCAGCAATGTGGGTGAAGCCATTGCCTACTTCAAAAACATCTACGTCAAAATTGGCATTATGACCCCCGCACTGGCGTGGCTGCTTACGGGAGTTCACCACTATCGCAATGCGCTCGTCATGATTACCGTATCTGGGGTCGTGGTGGCAATTGTCACCCTTTTCAATAAGGTCAATGGCATTGGCTTAGTGGAAGAAACGCGTGTCACCGTGGGCCGTGAACTTGGCTCCGTGCTTGGTGACCCCAACGATTTAGCGCTGGTGTTACTGTTCCCCTTTTCGTTTACCATCAGCATCTTGTTGACGCCCGGACTTTCCAAGAAAACCCGCTTCTTTGCACTGATTGCGACTATCGCCATATTTTTTGCCATTATCGCAACTCAAAGCCGTGGTGGACTGCTGGGCATCATGTCTGCTGTCGGCATTCTTGCCTGGCGCCGCGTGAAATCGAAAACGTTGCTTTTCATTGGTGGCGGGATTGCCGCTGCGGTGCTGTTCACAGTGGCAGGTATCAGTGGGCGAAAATCTGGTGGTGCAGCGGAAGAAGGTCTGGATGCATCGGCACAAGGCCGACTCTATGCGTGGGAAGCGGCTTTCTACATGGCGTTGGAAAATCCTTTGTCTGGCGTTGGCCTTAATAACTTCTACTTCAACTATTTCTACTATTCAAAGCACTGGGATGGTTTGAACCACGCCGTTCACAGCACATGGTTTGGCGTGCTGGGTGAAACTGGCTTTGTCGGTTTAATCGCTTTTCTTGTCATGACCATCACCGTTTACCGCTCAGCCCAAAGTGCTACCAATATCGTGAAAGAAAACGCCGAAAGGTACAGCCCTGTTATTCGTGCCATATCGGAAGGGCTTTACTCGGGTATCATCGCGTTCTTTGTGTCAGGTACCTTTCTCACCCAAGGCTTCACTTGGCCGATCTATATTTTGATCGCACTGACCGCCTCTGTTTACCGGTATGTAAAGTTGAAGGAAAAAGCATTTCTCCAGCAAAGCGAAGCGGAAAAACAAGCAGACGACCAAAACGCCGACATATCGCCTCCTTCACAAGAGCCACATGACTCTTCAGCATCTCCCTTCGATAAGCGCTAACTAGGGGCAGCTGATCCTTGCATTTAAAAACTTGGCAAAGTCCCTGCATAGTCCTCTTAAGAACACAGCTAAATACGTTAAATAAAGCAGGAATCGCGCTCAATTTGCTCAAAGTGACACGCAAAGTCATTGTCAAACTGAGAGCCTGACAAGGAAACGAGCAGGCCGCGAGGACGGCGAAGGAGATGATGATGAAACAGTTACCACTCTGGCTCAAATACATGCTGTCCGTACTTGCAATAACCATGGCCCTGAGCTTTATTGCTGGCGAAGCCGCTCGTTCATTTGAACGCCAATATCTTTCTGATCGAATGGACAATCAAATCCGCGCGAATTTTTCAGCGCTGACGGCAGCACTGTCTTCAGACGTACTCATCAAGAATTCTGGCGCACTGAATGAAAAGCTCGCGCTAATGGCAGAGCATTACCCCGACCTCTGCTATATCTCCATCATTACTGATGGCGGCGTGCAAATTGGACAATGGGGCGATAAACCTCACGACAACAACCCAATGGCTCTCAATTTCGTCAACTCTGTGACCTATCGTGACACCCAAGTCGGCGACATGCAGATTTCCATGAGTAAAAAACAAATGATGGCCGACATTGAAATCCACGTAGAAACCGTGCGCTTTTACACAGCACTGGCTTTACTCTCGCTTGGTTTTCTCATTTTCTTGCTGTCACAAAAGATGGTTTTTGGCCCGCTATCAAAAATCAATCAGCGTTTAATAGACATTGCCGAACAAGAAGGCCGAGCACCGCAGCATGTCAACGAAATTACACGCCTGTCTAAGTCCGTCGATGATCTGGAATTTCACATTGAGCATTTGCGGTATAGAGAACAAGAACTCGAGCAGGCGAGGGAACATGCTGTGGCTGCGAACCTCGCCAAATCCCAGTTTATCGCTACCATGAGCCATGAGATACGCACTCCGATGAATGCTATTTTGGGGGCGATTGATATCCTCAAAGAAGAAAAACTCCCAGAGCAATGCCAAACCCTCACCAATATGGCTGACGACGCTGCGCACCTGCTGCTTAATCAACTCAATGACATACTGGACTACTCGAAAATCGACGTCGGTGCTATCAAGGTCGAAGAAAAAGAATTTGATGTCGCTGAGATGGCGCGTGGCGTGATCTCTATGTTTGAAAAGTCAGCAGAGACCAAAGGCATCAGCCTGAGATTAGATGACAGGCTGAACCACCATATCATCGCCAAAGCTGATGAAGGCAAGCTCTCCCAAGTTGTCACTAACCTGGTGGGCAATGCCATCAAATTCACCCAATGTGGCGAAGTGGAACTCATGCTCAGCCATCACTTCCCTCAAGGTCTTCGCATTCACGTCAGAGACTCCGGGATTGGGGTAGATCCAGAGTATCAGAAGATCATTTTTGAACCCTTTACCCAGAAAGATGCGACCTTCTCGCGCACCTACGGCGGCGTCGGTATGGGGCTAGCCATTTCCAAGCGTTTGGTTGAATTGATGGGTGGTGACATCCAGTTGGAAAGTCATGTCGGATTGGGCAGTGAATTCACCGTGGTGCTGCCTTGTGAGCTGCATTACCCCGAAGAGTATGTACCTAACCCACACAGCAGAACAGCTTTTAAAAGCGACACAGGCGCTGCAATTCTCTTGGTGGAAGACAACGCTGCCAACCAGTTGATCGCCCGCACCATGCTGGAGCGCGCGGGGTTCAGAGTGACCACCGCCAACAACGGCAAAGAGGCGATATCTGCCATAGAGAAAGAAGAGTTTGCGTTGGTGCTGATGGACTTGCAGATGCCTGAAATGGATGGTTTCACTGCCTGTGAAACCATCAGGGCACTCAATGAACATGGTCGTACTCTGCCAATTCTCGCCATGACCGCCAATGTGACAGAGAAAGACAGAGAGAAATGCAAAGAAGTCGGCATGGATGATTTTCTGGCGAAGCCCGTCAATAAGCGCAAGATGATTGACGTCATTGAGAGTTGGACGGGTAAAAAGCACATCAGCTTTAACGCCTAGCCTGACAGCCTCTCCCTTTGTCTCGAACGAAGAGGGAGAGGCTGTTTTCTCAAACCTCAGCCTGTGCATAATGCCCTTCTTTGTTCTAATTAGGCATCTACTCCCAAACAACCCCAATATGCTCGTACTCAGGTTGTTTGAGTATAAAGAATCAGGATTCGTACGATGGCTGTGACCGCAAAACACCTTTTAAAGATCTACCAAGACCGCGCAAACATGCAAGCGCCTGGAATCACTCACCCGCACGCCCACATTGTGGAGGGGACAGCGAGATTAGTCGAAGTGCTATCCAAGCTCCCGCCAGAAGAAAAAATCTTGATCGAGTGTACGGGCAAAACTCTGTTTATTAGAGAGACCAACGGCGAAGTGCTGGCAGAGATTGACCCTCGAATCCCTGATTAGCCTATCGCTGGCTTTCTCCATTTACCCCCAACTTTATCTTTGACTGCTCACCCACTGGTGTCGCTTAAAGTTGGATCAACATGAAAAGTCAGCATTTCCTATTCCGCCAGCTCACCAACAAATCCTGTACTGCCTCCCGCAAAATCATCGATTTACTTCTATCTTATATTTAAGACAAATCGCCATATGAAGCACTAATTGGCAATCAACATGAAGAGTGCATGAGTTTCCCATTTCTGTTTTCAAAATGAGAAATCCAATATATGCCCTCCACTACAAATCTCTATCTGATTGTTTTTTAACAATAATACAACATGGTATGGAATTCGCATTAGAACCCATATCTATACAGGTGAGGCAAAAAAGTCATGCAAATCGAATCCATTAAACAGCCTGATGAAACCCTGCTGCTGATAGTTCGTGGCGACATGGACGCACAGGGATGCAGCGAAGCACAACCCATATTGGATGAGCTTGTTGCCGATGAACAAATGACGGATATCACCATGAACTTAGGTGAAGTGGACTTCCTCGACAGTTCGGGCATTGGAGCGATTGTGTTTCTGTTCAAACGCCTGAAAGCAAAAGGCCACACTCTGTCTCTGACCAATGTTCATGGTCAACCGATGGAGATCATCACCCTGCTACGTATTAACAGTGCGATTACCGTAGAAGCCGCCCAAACGACTCAGTAAGGCTTTCTTCCCAGGGAGAATTAGGATGACAAACCGCTTTACACTTTTCTTCACGATACTACTGCTCTCTGGTTGTTCAGCGTTTCCTGACCACGGTCAAGGTGGTATGGCCGAAGGTTATCATTCGTCAATCTCTCCCGTCATGCCTGATGAACCTCTCGGCCCTGAGCATGGTTTGCGATTCGAATGGGAATTAGGCGCCAGACACCTCGATGTTCTTGTGCTGGAAGGGGCAGAACTTTGCTTCCCCGCCACCGTATTACAGGCACGCCGTCTACAAGACCGCATTGTTCGTGAACTGCATGGCGGGCTCGAATTTGATGCTGCCAACGACATCATTATCCAACGTGCCACCCTCGAAAGGCTCGAAAAGCAGCTAGATGCAGTGAAGCGCAGTGGCGCTTGTGTACCAGCATCGGCAGACGGCTACAGCAACGCCTCAGACCTCGCTGCAGAAATCTACACCTTACTCAATGTCGATAACCAATTTGCCTTCAATTCACCTGAAGTGAACCCCAAATACATGGGTCACCTGGCAGAAGCCGTTCATCTGCTCCGAGACCTTCCTCAGTACAGTCTTCATGTCACCGGACACGCGGATTCCGTGGGCGGTTCTGCCGCTAACAAAAAGCTGTCTCTCGAACGTGCGAATCAGGTCAAACGTTACCTACAAATATTCGGTTTATCTCCTTCACGCATCACGGTCGATGCAGTGGGTTCAACCGACCCGCTTTTTGAAGGCAGCGAACCTCAAAACCGCCTCGTAAACCGCCGTGTTTCTATCGAATTGGTCGAAGCCGACGCCAATTCAGCAGATGAAGGGAGTCAACCATGACCCGTTTCATCACCCTCTTATTCCTGCTTATGGTCAGCGTTTCCGTGATCGCGGACGAATATCGTGTGCAGGTGGGTGATCAGATTGCCATCATGTTGCCCGGCGAAGTCACCCTGAACAAAGAGTTTCAGGTCGATCGTCAGGGAAGGCTCACCCTCCCGGAAGTTGGCATGATTGAAGCCAACGGCATGACAGAAGCTGAGCTGGATGTCGCAGTGAAAGAAACGCTTGGCGCTGTGTTCCGTGATCTTTCTTCCCTGCAAGTCTTCATCAGCAAACGACAGCTGCTTGTCACCATTCAGGGCTACGTGGAAGAACCGGGTGAGTTCACGCTAAACCAAAATGCCTCAGTGCAAATGGCGCTGTATGCCGCAGGCGGACTGCGTGCCGGTGCTCAATTAGACCGATTCCAGCTGCGCCGAAACGGCGAAGTGATTATTTTTGACTACAAGAAGTTCCTAGATACCGGTGATTCAAGCCTGCTACCTGAACTACGTTCACTGGACACCCTGTTTGTGCCTGCCTCTCCAATGATCGGCAACATTGAACAAACGTTTGACCCTACCGCACTGGCTGATTCCGGTGATGCCGCTGAAGACAGAGAAGCCATCAAAGTATTTGGTGAAGTATTACGCCCTGGCAGTTTCTCCGCAAAAGAGGAAAACAACCTGGTGGACATGCTGATGCGTGCAGGCGGTGTGACCCGCTACGCGGCAGTGGAACAAATCCGCGTTATCTCTGACAACGAGCCAAAAATCTTCGATCTCAAACGCTATCTAGACTCAGGTGATGAAAGCCTTCTGCCGAACATTGTGGCAGGCGCGACGATTTTTGTGCCTAAGCAGGAAGAAGAAATCAAAGCCGGCTCCAACACAGTGTATGTGATGGGTGAAGTCGCCAAGCCTGGTGCTTACGAAGGCAAGGAAGGGGCTACCTTCATTGATATTCTTGCTAACGCAGGCGGCCCCACACGTTTCGCTGAAAGTCGGCAAATCCGTATTATCCGCCGAAATGGCACCAACGTACCGTTCGACCTCACCTTGTTCTCGGAAGGACGAATGACAGATGCTATGCCTAAGATCATGCCGGGCGACGCCATCTTTGTGCCGGAGAAGCTGGATTTGAATGAAAAATCCTGGCTCAAGGTATCGCCTACCCGCGCCGTCCGCGTGATTGGGGAAGTTCTTCGACCCAGCCGGGTTGAATGGTCAGACGAAATGTCGCTGATGGATTTACTCGCCCATGTTGGTGGTCCCACTTCACGCGCCGATACCAGCCGTATTGAAGTCGTCACGCCCATTGGAGGGAATCGCACTAAAACCTACGTGCTGAACCTTGATACCTTCATCAACGAAGGACGACCTGACAGCGAATTACCAGAAATTCGTGCCGGCTCGACCGTCAGGGTCCATGATTTGCCAGATGATCCGACGGACAACAAGTCCAAATGGATTCGTCAGAGCTCAGACAGCTCCATCTACATATTCGGTCAGGTCGGCGCGCCGGGGCGCTACCGCTTCACTGAAGAAATGCATTTTCTCGACATCCTCTCCGCGGCTGACGGCCCAACCACTGATGCCGATATACATAACATTCGCATCACGCATTTAGACGGAAAACATGCCCGCGTCAGTCGCCTCAACCTTGCACTGTTTTTCGAAACCGGTGATGCGAATTTGCTGCCAGAAGTGAATATCGGCGACACCATTTATGTTCCAGAAAAAGATCGCAATTGGTTGGATCGCCCGAAAGAAGAAACCATCCGCGTACTGGGTGCTGTTAACAAACCCGGTCGCTATAACTTCGATGATCATATGACTATTCTGGACTTGCTCGCTGAAGCAGGAGGCACTTCTAACAACGCCTATGTCGAGAAGATCACTGTCGTCAACCTCTCTTGCTGCCGAGATCAAGCGCGAACCTTCAATCTTTCAGAATTCAGCCGAACCGCCCGTTTTCAGGATCTGCCCGTGCTTCGCGCCGGTGATACCGTGTATATACCCAGCAAGGATGAAAGCACCGCAGAAAAAATCCGCCAAGGGATTACCGACTTGTTCCAGATAGCCGGTATCGCCGCACTGATAGGAATATTGTGATGTTTATTTCGCCGCTCAACGTCGAGATCGAACGCATTTACTTTCAGATCGTTCGAAACAATTACAAAACCCTGACCATCACCGCCACGGAATCAGGCGAAGGTGTGACGTCTTTAGCTTCTGCCATTGCCCACCGTTCCCTGCTGGCCGGGCAATCTACCCTTGTGGTTGACCTGAACCTTTACCACCCCAGCCTCGTCAGCCAGGGCATGACAGTCACGACTTACGACAATCATTATCTGCCTAACCCGGAACTGGTAGGCGTGGACGGTGAAAGCACTTACTTCACCGGGATCATTGCACCATCCAAACGCGAAACCATCATGGAGCTTCGTCGCCCCGGTTCTTTGGAAGCGTATGTCGAAGAGTGGCATAAAGACTATGACCTCATCATCTTCGACACCTCGCCGATGGCGCGCTTGAACGCCAACAACATTCCTCCTGAAAGGGTCGCGTCTGCGTCGGACGGAACCATTTTGGTTGTGATGTCAGGGCAAACCACGGAAGCTCAGGCATCTGAATCTGTGAAGAAATTACACGATGCCGGAGGCCACTTGTTGGGCTGTGTGATGAACGACAAAAACAATCCGTCGCTGAAGACTGAAATTCTTCGCGAAGTCGGCAGGCTGTCCAAACGATTCCCGAAAATCACCCAAAGGCTACGTAAGTCTATCTTCAGTAGCCATCTGTTATCGTTGGAGATATAGCGTATGGTCTCTGTGGTAAAGGAAGAATGCCGCCCTGCTACGCTGGCTAAGGTCAGTAGTACACGAAAACATTTAGGCGAAACGCTTAAACAACGTGGCGTGGCTGATCACCTTTCCAACAAAATCCAGCTCTGCTTTTCTGAAGCGGCCGCTAACCTGATAGAGCACACAGACCCTCACCCGACCTTTATTGCTGTCAGTTTGGAATGTGTTGATGGCGCCTGGATGCTGCACATTGAGGATGACGGCGAGAGCTGGGATCCAACCTTGGCGAACCGGGTGCAATCACTCGATACCTTTGAAGAAAAAGAGGGTGGACGAGGTCTCGCTCTGATCCACAGCCTGACCGACGAACTCGAATACGTGAAACGCACCACGTTTGGTGCCAATCGCCTCACACTGAAATGGAAGATACAGCAGGTCGCGACTAAGCCCAGCGTATTAGTTGTTGAGGACGATGATAGCCAGCGTCGCCTGATCAGCGCATATCTCTCCGAGCACTTTAAGGTTTCTGAAGCTGCAAATGGTCAGGAAGCCCTGCAGTTCTTAATGAATAACCACGTTGATTTGGTGATTTCTGATATTCGTATGCCCAGTATGGATGGGTTAGACCTTAAAAGAGCACTCCATAAGCAAACCAATACCCTGCTCACTCCATTCATTTTCCTGACCTATGCGGACAGTCAGGAAGTACGTGACAACGCCATGGGGTTGGGGATCGATGATTATATCCTCAAGCCTGTCACCAAATCTGCATTGGTGCAAAGCGCCCGAAGGGTATTGCACCGGTCAGAGCAAATCTATCGCCAACTCACCGATAAGGTGAACCACAGAATTACGCACTCTTTGACTCCATCACTACCGACAGAATCCCGCAATTGGCAAATTGCGATTGCCACCAGAAATACCGGGATTGGGGGTGGCGATTTGGTGTTGCACCGCAACACCGATGATTTCCTGATGATCAACATGGTCGATGTGATGGGCCATGATGTGGCAGCCAAATTCTTCTCTTATGCCTATGGTGGCTACCTGCGCGGATTGATGTATCACGTCGACGACACTGATGACCCATGCGGCACGCTATTAAGCCGTCTTTCTGACTGTGCCATGGACGATAATTTGCTCTCACAGGTCATCTTAACCTGCTGCTCTGTCGCGCTTTACGACAATGCCACCTTATTAATGGCAACCGCTGGTCATCCTCCGCCAATTAAAGTCAGCGAACAAGGCGCAGAACTGATGGATGTCGGCGGCATAATGCCCGGTGTGCTCTATGGCGCAGACTACCAAACCCTGACCTCGACGCTCAGTTCAGGAGAGCGTATTGCACTTTATACCGATGGCTTGTTTGAGGCGGCAGACTCGGCGGAGAGTCGACAGGTGCTCGAAAAAGCGGTGATGCGTGAACTGGAAAGCACGCGCTCATTACCCGTCGGAGAGGCTGTTCAGCATGTTATGCAGGTATTTGATAACTATGGGGATTGGCACCGCGACGATGCCACCATTGTGCTGTTGGAATATGCCGAGCCTGTACTAGACTGACAGTAAATCGTTCATTTTTATGCCATCAGGCTCATAAATAAAAGCAGAGGCCCGCTTTGAAGATTCGCATTAAAACTATTTATCGCGTTGCTCTTATTTTCGTCATCGGGCTGGCAGTGATGATCGCTTTTGCTGCGACATTGCTTGAAAAAGAAAAGCATCATGATGTGTATCATCTCGAGGCACATATTTCTCAATTGGTCACGCTTACCACCCTGCCTTATCTAGAACGCAGAGATCTGAAAGGGCTGCAACGTATTTCAGACGAAATCACCAAGCAACCGGGAATTTTGTACCTGACAATTGAAAAAGGGCAGGACGTTTGGGCCCACTCTCATTCATCGCGGGATCCCACCATTAAAGTCACCACCGTTTCGGTTCCCATCGAAAAAAGCCCGGTTCCAAACGTTGAAGCAGTGATTGGTTTTCAGGCTCAACACTTTGAATCAGCATCGTCCGAACTGGGGCAAATCATCATATTTAGCACGGTGGCGCTCGCCATCATCGCCATATTCAGCATCTACATTATGATGGTCGGCGCAATGCGACCATTGAAACGCTTAAACCATCTGCAAGGTACCGACACAGCACCAGAGGATGTCAAGCTGGTCAATTACGCCGATGACATCAGCGCCACCGTCGAATATATTCTCAACACCAAAGACAAGTTGGATAAAAGCTACGCTCAGCTCGACGCTTCACTCAAAGAACAAAAGTATTCGTACATTGAAGCGCGCCAAATTGAAGAGCAAAGCGAAGCCATCTATAAAGCCTCACACGACGCAATCATTGTGGCCAACGATCAGGATGTCATCATCGAGTTCAGCCCGGTCGCAGAACAAATTTTCGGTTGGGATCGGGATGATATTGTCGGAAAAACCATGGCAGATACCATCGTCCCACCGCCCATGCGGGACATGCACATTCAGGGCATGCGCCATTTTTTAGAAACCGGTGAAGGCCCAGTCCTCAATCAACGCATTGAGCTTAGCGCCATTCGTCGTAGCGGTCGGGAGTTTCCTATCGAGATCTCCATCTCTGCCGCGAAAACACAGAAAGGACACATCTTTGTTTCCTATATCCGTGATATTTCCCAACGTCTTCAGAACCAAACAGAGCTTAAAATTGCTGCTCACGCTTTCGATACCTCACAACCCGTTTTCATCGCCGATAACAAAGGTCATATCATTCGCAGTAATCCAGCCTTCACGACCATTACTGGCTATCAAAGCAGCGAAGTCGCCGGTGAAAAACCCCGTTCATTGACAGCGAACCCAGAAGATCTCGGCTTCCACAAAAAGATATGGCGTATTTTGAATTCCGAAGGCAGTTGGGAAGGAGAAATGCGCTTGCGGCATAAAGCCGGACATAACATTCCGGTGTTTATGTCAATCACGTCCATCACCGATGAAAACAACGAACTCAGCCACTATGTTGCCCACTTCTTTGATTTAACGGAACAAAAGCGGGGCGAAGCGAAACTCAAAGAAATGCAGCAGGCCGCAGAGAACGCCAACAAAGCAAAAAGCCACTTTCTGGCCGCCATGAGCCATGAAATTCGCACGCCAATGAACGGCGTACTCGGCGTGCTTGGGCTTTTGAAAGAAACTGAGCTCGATGACTTACAGAAAAAGCTGGTGAAAACTGCCCGAGAATCCGGTGAATTGTTGCTGGCCATCATCAACGACATTCTCGACTTCTCCAAGATGGAAGCAGGCAAGCTCTCGCTCGAGAACAACCCGTTCAACATGTATGACTTGTTCGAACACACAGTCGATATCGTCTACCCGCAGGCAGAGAACAAAAACCTCCAGCTGACCTCCCGTATCGCTGACGGTGTACCAAAGTATTTGGTCGGCGATGGCGATCGTGTCCGCCAAATTCTGTTGAACCTGCTTTCCAACGCGGTGAAATACACCAACACCGGCACCGTAAATATCAACCTTCAATGCTTACACCGCCGACATGATTCGGTGCAACTTCAGGTCGATGTGAAAGACACAGGAATAGGAATTGACCAAAAACACATTCCTACCCTGTTTGAAGAATTCACGATGGCGCAGGCCACCTACAGCCGGACCCATGAAGGGAGCGGGTTGGGTTTAGCCATTTGCCGCCAGTTGGTCAGTCAGATGAACGGGCAAATCTCAGTGATCAGTGAAGTGGGTAAAGGGTCCACCTTCACTTTTACTATTGAGTTGGCCATTGCGGATGAGCAGGAATCAGGTGAGGTAACTAGCAAGAGTAAGCAAGACATCAACCCAACCAATATTTCAGATAACCTGCGCATCCTGGTGGCAGAAGACAATCCCGCAAACCAAATCGTGCTGCGCACCATGATGGAATTCTCCGGTATTTCTGTCGATATCGTCAGTAACGGCGTCGAAGCCGTCGAAGCCGTTTCACGTATTCCTTACGACATTGTTTTAATGGACATTTCGATGCCACACATGGACGGCATGGAAGCCACCAAGAGAATTCGTGCAATGGACACTCCGGCTAAAGATGTCGTGATTATCGCCCTCACCGCCCACGCACTTCGTGGCGACCGGGAGCACTTTATCGAACTTGGTATGGATGACTTTGTTTCCAAACCCTTTACCCGACAATCCATCCTCGACTGCCTTGCCCGCTGGCAACCGAACGACGCTGCAATTAGCCCAAGGTCAGCGCCAGACAGTGCACTCTCTATGGCCTCGAAACCCATTACAGGCATGGCGGACGTTAACGTCGAAACCGATATCGATCCAGATAACAACGCGCCGGTGGTAGATGAAGCCACTCTGGCACAATTGGCCAAAGATACGTCCGCAGAACTGGTGCCAGAGTTGATTGAGTTTTACATCAAAGATGCCCGTCAGCGGGTGGAAAAAATCGCCCAGTCGGCGGATGAGAACGACCATTACATGCTGGAATTTGAAGCACATACGCTCGGCAGCAGTGCTGCAGCTCATGGCAACAAACAGCTTTGTGCATTTTGTAGAGACATCGAAAAGCATTGTCATGAGCAAAGCTTTGATCTTGCGCTCGAAAGAGCAAAAGCCATTTCTGATATTGCAGAAATGTCTTTCGAAGCGTTAGAAGCTCGGGCAGAAAAAGGCTTTACGGAACAGTAGGCCGAATATGTCTTACACTTAAGACAAAAGCTAACCATCGCTTACCGTGCTAAGCCGACGGTCACAAAGAGGAAAAAGCCCACATGAAGTCAACGTACCGCGTCCTGATCATTGAAGACTCGCTACCACTCGCTAACCTCTATAAACAATATCTGGCCAACGAGTCTGTTGAACTGGCCTGCGTCGAAACCGGTCAGGCGGCGCTCGATTACCTCCAGGAATGCACACCCCACCTTATTTTGCTCGACCTGAAACTGCCTGATATGCCTGGTGAAGAAATCCTGCAGTGGATTAAAAAACAGGGGATTCCTTCTTCCGTTATCATCGTCACCAGCCACGGCACGCTCAACACTGCCGTCGATTTGATGCGCCAAGGTGCGGTGGATTTTCTCGAAAAACCGGTCAGTGCAGAAAGGCTCAAAACAACCATTAAGAATCAATTAGAGCACGCACGTCTTCAAGGTTTGGTGGAAGACCTACAAAGCAGCTTTGAGCGGCACACCTATCATGGTTTCATCGGTGCCAGTCTACCGATGCAGAACGTTTACCGCATTATCGACTCTGCCGCCCCAAGCAAAGCCACCGTCTTTATCACTGGGGAAAGCGGCACCGGTAAAGAGGTGTGTGCAGAAGCCATTCATAACCAAAGTCCTCGTGCAGGTGAGCCCTTTGTCGCATTAAACTGCGGCGCGATTCCTCACGATTTGATGGAGAGCGAAATTTTCGGTCATATCAAAGGGGCTTTTACCGGCGCGAGCAGTGACAGAAAAGGGGCGGCGGCACAAGCCAATGGCGGCACCTTGTTCCTTGATGAAATCTGCGAAATGGATTTAGAACTGCAGAAAAAACTGCTGAGATTTATCCAAACAGGACGCTACCAGAAAGTCGGTGCCAGCAAAGAAGAGAGCGTAGACATTCGCTTCTTGTGTGCAACCAACCGCGACCCGATGAAAGAAGTGGCCGAAGGTCGTTTCCGCGAAGATTTATACTATCGTCTCCACGTGGTACCACTCGCCATGCCACCGCTTCGCGAGCGAGGCGATGACATTCTTTCTATCGCCACCAGCTTCTTGGTTTCTTACGCCAAAGAGGAAGGAAAACTCTTCTCCCGTTTTTCCCCCGAAGCAGAAGTCGTGCTGCGCCATTATCCCTGGCCGGGCAACGTCCGCCAGTTGCAGAATGTGGTTCGCAATGTAGTGGTTCTTCATGATGGGGAGGCGGTTACCATCAAACAGTTACCGCCACCTTTGAATGAAACATTGAGCGATCAGGAAATCCGGTCCATCACCAAAACCATGAAACCTGTTGAGCCTGTGAAATCTGAATTTATTGAGGAAAGAGCGGACGAAGACGCAGCACCTGATTCTGACATTCGCCCATTGAGCGAAATTGAGCGGGAAGCCATTCAGAAAACCATCGCCTATTGTGATGGAAACGTGTTGAAGGCCGCCGTTCTATTGCAAATTAGTCCTTCCACGCTTTATCGGAAAAAGCAGGCTTGGGAAACCGACGAAGTCTGATCAACATTTCCCTCTTCAAACCAAAAACAACGCCGCATAAATGCGGCGTTGTTCTTTCGGATGTTATTGAGATTGCCGAGCTATCCCACTGAGCGTTCACCGTCTTCGTTGAGGTAATCAATCAACTCTCTCAGCCCTTGCGTGACTGAGGTTTTCGCGACCAGACGCAGCTCTTTTTGTGCATGCATGGGGCTTCCAATTGACGTGCGGATATCACCTTTTCGCGCTGTCAGGTAGGACACACTGACTTTTATCCCTGTTAACGTCATCAAGGTATTGGCTAGTTGGTTAACAGAAAGTGCTTCACCACGGCATACATTAAACACCTCAGGTGTCGTCGAGATGTTCTGCATCGCACCACGAAGGAAGCGGACCACATCGCCGACAAAAATGAAATCCCGCGTTTGCTCGCCATCACCAAAAATTGTCAGGGGTTGAGAGGCCATGATTCTATCGGCGAAGATAGAAATCACGCCGGAATAAGGCGATTTGGGATCCTGTCTGGGCCCAAATACATTGAAAAAACGCATTCCCGCTGTCGGAACACCATGAACCATGGAAGCCACTCTGGCGTGAAGTTCCGATCCCAGCTTATCTGCGCCGTAGGCGGTCAGTGGTCGGGGGATCGAGCGCTCTGACAGAGGCATATCAGCGTTATCGCCATAAACCGCAGCAGAAGAAGCATAGACGACAGGCGTTTTAGCGGCTCGGGCAGCCTCAAATACACGAATGCTAGCGGTCAGGTTCACCTGATGGGTTTCAATCCACTCTTCATTTGACCGTTCAACAGAAGCTATGGCGGCGAGGTGATAACAGCCGTCCATTTCTTTCATCGCCTCTTCCAGCACACCTGGCTGGCAGATGTCTGCAACACGAAGTTCGCAGTGTCTTGGAACGTTGTTGCGGTAGCCCGTTGAGAGGTTGTCGACGACCCTGACATGGTGGCCCTCTGCCAGAAGCGATTCAACTAAGTGGGATCCGATAAATCCGCATCCGCCTGTCACTAAATAACTTGCCATAAAGACCTCTGTCCGTTTCGAGATTCTATCGGCACTCTCTGCAAAGGGTTTGCCAGATTTTCTGAACTTAGCGTCATTTCAGAAAGAAATACGACTTAAACTCTAAGAATTATTCATTAAATTCATAGATATAAATCAAATTCACTTTATTGCTATTGATAGAGATCTTCCATCAACAAAAAGCCCCCTTCTCTGTTCTATCTTTGTGAGAAAGAAGCGGGCTCCTATCATTTCGTCATTTTGACATGCGGTTTGACTAATTCCGTTGTCTCCTTTTCTCATTTTGATGAATTTCAACACCTTGCACACACTGCAGAATAACGCCCTCTTCAGAATTTCAATGAGTTAGCACACTGGCATTAAGTTTGCTGGAGGCCTTCGATAGGGTCTTTTCTCTTTCTTCATTGGAAATGGGTGGTAAAAATGGAAACGAAGAAGATTTGGTTAGTATTAGACAGTCGCGGTTTCGGCGGTATCGAGTCTCACGTAGAGCATCTGGCTCTTGGCTTGAACAGTGCGCGGAATGAAGTGACTGTGGTCTTTCTCAATAACTACGGCAACCATCCTGTCCAACGCCGCCTCCTTTATGCAGGTCTCCAGTGTGAGGTGCTAGACGGACGTTTGACAACCCTCTGGCGTGAAATACGCAAGCACAAGCCTGACGTTATTCATACCCATGGTTACAAAGCCGGCATTCTGCTTCGCCCTATGTGTAAGGTGATAGGAATCACCTGCGCAAGCACCTTCCACAGCGGCGAAGAAAAACAAGGAAAGCTAAAGATGTACGACTGGTTTGACCGTCATACCGCTTTTTTGGCCGACAAAGTGTTCGCTGTCAGCACGCCCATTCTGTCAACGATCCCCTGCCCTGCTGAACTGTCGGACAACTTTGTTAATACCAGAGACCTCTCTTTATCAACCGGCGAAGAGATTGCCTTTGTCGGTCGCCTCAGCAAAGAAAAAGCGCCCGACCGTTTCGTGCTGCTTGCCAAACACTTTCCTTATATGGACTTCCACATTTATGGCGATGGCCCCATGCGTAAGGATCTTGAAAAGTCTGCGCCTGCCAACGTGGTGTTCCATGGCGCTCAGACAGACATGAGAAGGGTGTGGCCAAGAATTGGGCTGTTGGTGTTGCCGTCCCGCGCTGAAGGTCTCCCTATGTCATCGCTTGAAGCCATGGCGCGGGGGATTCCGGTGGCCGCTTTCAATGTCGGTGCGCTCAATAAGCTCATCCAGCACGATAAAAATGGTTGGTTGCTGAAACAAGGGGACGTGACATCCATGGTCGATGTGGTGCATGACTGGCGAAACAGCGATCCGGAAAAGCGTTCAACGTGGCAAATCAACGCGATTTCAACCATTAAAGAGCGTTACTCCGCTGAAGCTGTCGTTCCGAAATTGCTGAAGGCTTATACCCAAACGACCTGAAGATGCTCGTATTCAGAGGCCATCAATGCGTTCAATTC
>NZ_LASY01000154.1:0-12950 GCF_000973155.1 Grimontia sp. AD028
CTCGAGCATTTTTCCTGCGCTATTTCTGATCAGCTACCTACTGTGATTGGTATAGCTACTTGATAGGGGGTTGAGTTTAGCCGATGTATTCTCAAACTTGGCGATCATTTTTTGCTCTTTTGCGATACGTTACCTTTTGATAAATATCGTAATTATGACTTCTTGTTGATTCTCACCACCGCATAAACCACCAGAATCATCCCTAGGCCGTGCCAGATGGTGAATGCTTCATCAAGCAGGGTGATTGCAAAAAGTGCGGTCACTGCTGGGCCAATATTGCTGGTCAGGCTCAGCACAGATGGGGTTAACCGTGCCATGGCTGCAGCAACAAAGTATGAAGGCAATACCGTACAGAAAAAACCCAGCACGACGCCCAGCGCAATAAGCTCATTCGACATATCACTGAATTGCGCCCCTTTTACTTGATACTGAGCCATGATCACCAGACCCGCACTTCCCATACCAATACTGGTGAAAAGTTGGGAACCCATCTGGCCAATCACTTTCTTGCTCAACACCAGATAAACAGCAAAGGCCAAGGCTGCTGCAATTGCCATCACACTGCCAAGCCAAACCTGTGAACCAAATGAGCTGAAGTCATGCAGCACAATCATAGCAACGCCGACATAACCAATGGCAATGGAGAGAAACGTGCCTTTTCGTGGCGCTTCTTTCATAAAGACCCAGCTGATGATCACCACAAACGATGGAAACAGAAAGATCAACAAGCGTTCCAGTTGAGCTGAAATAAACTCCAGCGCCATGATGTCCAGCAAAGCTGCGAAGTAGTAGCCAAGAACACCAACGAGTGCTGCTTGCCAGCCAAACTTTCGCACTTTGCTGCGTTCACTGGCATTACGGCATAGCCAGAGCAGGATGAGGAAGTAAATGGGAAGGGAAGACGCCGCGCGAAGACTCATGATTGCAGTGGCATCACCACCCATTGTGTACGCGAGCTTGATAAGCACAGGCTTGATAGAGAAAAGCACCGTGCCAATTAAGGCGTAAATGATACCGGTTCGGTAATCGGAGGAGTCTTGCGTACTGACAGACGCGTCATTCATTGTTCACTTCCTTGATGTTGGTTTGTTGTTTTAATCAAGGCTGTGAGAGGACGACATCCGGCTGTTCTACTCACAGCCGGAAACGAGTCACTCTACCGACTGAAGGGCATAAGAAGTAGTAGCCAGAGTGGTAGAGATTGGAAAATCATAAGTGACTCTTTTTTGGTGATGAATTTTTAAACTACAGAAATAGAGACGGGTGGGCAAGGGAATTTTTAGATTGTTTTTGGATGCAGAGTGAGCAATTTCTCCCAATTGGGTCGCAAACTAGAAATGCCAATCCGCTGAGTCTTTACGAGGACGTGATACGTTCCCGTTGGTTTTCGTGAAAAGATTAATCCTTTTTAGTTTACACAACTCCCAGTCCCGCTCATTTTGTCGTTGTATATCCGGAGTAATATGGAAATTCGAAGAATTTGTTCTGATGACTTAGAGGGATTTTGGACGCTTTGGCAAAGTGTCTTCAATGAGGGTATTTACCTTCGTAGCCCTCCGCCACCCAAACACAAAATTGATGTTGTTTTGAATAAAATCACTCAACGAAAAATACCTCAATTCGTTGTGATCATTGATAACGAAGTCGTTGCAAGCGTTGAGGCTTTCCCTGGGACAATGTGTGGGCAGCACTCAGATGAAGTTGGGTTTATTGGTGCTCAAGTGCATTCGGATTTCAGGGGCCAAGGTATTGCTAAAAAGTTACTGGAGGCGGTATTGCTAGATAGTCGGCGCTTCGGCTTCAAAGAGCTGAAATTAGAAGTCTATGAATCAAATCTAATCGCGCAAAAACTTTACGAAAAATTTGGCTTTCAGTACACAGGAGAAAAGGGTGAAGTGGATCTTCCGTCAGGTCAAAAAGAACATAGCCTGAAGATGAGCTTGCCGCTTAAAAATAAACATTAGTTGATAACGGGTTTTGAGAAAGAGAAAAACGAAATAAACAAAGCACAATATAATAAAGTAGCACTAGCTTATTCTGGAGAATTAGTTTCAGAAGGTGGTCTTCAGTCACACGAGTTCGCGAGGCCCAGATTTCTAAAACGTATTCGCGGAAAACACATCTTAGAGGTGACCTGTGAGCCTGGAACTGACTTGGCAAATTCTATTTGCTTGGGTTTGAGGTTCTTGCTACTGATGACTTGTTGTGGATGGTTAGAATGAGCAGAGGCAATGAGGTTGGGCTTACGTGATGGTTTCAGGAAAGGGGATTTAATGTGACTGAAAGGCTTAACGATACAGAACGACTGAAAATTTTAATCGCTGCACTAGAACGTTACCAAGCAAATTATAATACCAGTTCTTATTCGACTATGGGTTTTTGGCTGCTTGGTCTTGGTTGGTTGTTAACATCAGATTCCGCCCGAACCTTTATAGGCAATGAAGGTAATATGTTAAGAGAGGCAGCAATTGTATTTATTTGGCTGAATTGGTTGTTATTCACTTATGCTAGTTATCGTGTCTATAAAGTCTCGGATAATCTCTACAAACAGTTAGAAAACTGGGAGTTTGCCAAAGGTTCTTTTGAGCATGCCAAAATGCCTTTGGCTGCGATTTCCTTATACTCAGTATTTATTGCATTGGTAGTTGTGCTGATCACAGTCGTTCTTTGTGGGAATCTAGATGTGTCGAATGTTGCAGCGAAGACAGGCTCTCACACTTGATTCGAAGTACTATCAAGGCACGATATTCATTTAAGTTGTTTGACATCTTTTCAAGCCACCAAATCCCGAACCTTTCTGGTCGACCCATCTTCTAACACCTGCTGCTTTAGCACGTCTTTGTACAGATTAAACATGTACGCCTGACCCGCCTGAATACCCATGCCATAGCCTTCATCGAGCTTGGATTTCCTCATGGTAAAGCGACCAACCGGGAAGGTGTCTGGTGGCGCGATCACATTCACCACGCAATCCTTTGGCGGATTCTTAATAAACGCTAGCGAGGCATTATAGCGCTCGGCACGTTTACGCATCGCATCTGCAACGTGAGGGTACTTCTTCAGCAGTTGATCCATCAGCTTTGGCATTTTCATTGGAGACATTTCATAGTCGCCAGGCTGTGAAAGGATAACTGTGATTTCTCGCGCGCCGCGTCGATAGGCTTCTGCAACCGGAATGGAATCTGCTACGCCGCCATCGGTGTAGCAACCGCCAGAGAAACACGGCGTCGGGCGATAAGCGATCGGCAGGGCAGTGGTCGCTTCAATCACTTTGGACATATTGTCTGGCTTCACCCAGTAATAATCCGCATCACCCGTATCCACGTTGGTCACCGCTGCCAGCAAAGGAATATTGTTGAAAAGGGTATTTGTGTCGAGAGGGAAGCGGCGCAGAGATTCCTGTTCCAGCCACTGAACGTCAACCAGATTACCGCCACGAACAAAACGTGCAGGGTTAAAGAAAGCATCATCGGTCGCTAAACCAGTGATCACCTGATAGCTGCGGTTTGGCTGTTGAGCAAGATAACCCAATAGGTTAGAGGCACCAGCAGACACGCCAATGGCGAAATCAAAAGGATTAAAATTGACGTCCAAAAACGCATCTAACACACCGCTCGCGAAAATACCGCGCATGGCTCCACCTTCAACGACCAGTGCTTTCTTACCTGACATGTTTCTTATCTCTTACTCTGTAGCTATTGGCGTCAGGTTAAGGTTTTTCATCTGCTAGCTGAAATCGTTAGTAACTATCTTATCGATAGCCGTGGCTTATCGCTGCGTTTTCACTTCTCTAGGTCATTTTTGGTTCCTTTGTTTACATTGGTAGGAAATTGCGTGCAAGAGATGATTCAAACGGTGAGTTGTGATCTCGCGCTGTTACCTATTTCCCCTTAATTCAGTCATTGCAGTGCCTTGGTGGTTAATTGAGGCGGGAAGGTCAGTCATTTTTAAACAAAGGTATGTTTTTAGACTCAAGGGAAAAGGTATGTCATTTAATAACGAACGAAGAAAATTCCTTAAGAATAGCCAAGGGCTGTTATTTACCTCAGTGGCGATCTCTTCGCTGCCAATGTCGTTTCTGCTTTCGGGTTGTCAGAGCGAGTTTTACTACATCACGTATGAGAACTGGTCTCAGGACATCAAAGTGAAAAGCGTGATGGCAGCCAGTGCGAAAGTGAAAGAAGACTTCGAGAGGGTTGCTGAATGGGCACTGGAAAACGGCTATGCAGTCAAAGCCTTCGGCTCCATGCATAACTGGTCGCCACTGATCATCTCTGAAACGGAACCGAAAGACAAAATCCTGTTGTTGGATGTGTCCGCGTTCAATCACTTGGAGATGGTGGAATCCCATCAGGATTATGGCGTAGTGAGAGCGGGAAGCGGCGTGCAGGCTGAAAACCTCTACGCTTTTCTTGAAGCGCAAGAGGGCGGTCATCCTGACATTCCCGGCTACGCCTTTTCAAACACGCCTGCGCCGGGGAATCTTTCGTTGGCGGGCATGCTCTCGATTGGTGGTCACGGCACCAAAGTGAGTTACAACGGCTCTGACGAGAATGAAACGCTCAATGGCAGCATCAGCAACAATGTACTTTCAGTGACAGCGTTGGTATGGAACGGCTCCAAATATGCGCTTCGTACTTTTACTCGTGACGAGGAAGATGGGGATTTGTTCCTCACGGCGTTAGGTGCGACCCTGATTTTTGAAGTGACCATGTTGGTGCTGCCTAATTACAACCTGCGTTGCCAGAGCTTCACTGATATTCACTATGCAGAACTGTTTGCTGCGACTCAGGAAGAAAGCACTTTCTCCATTGCGAATATTTTGGATACCGCCGGAAGGGTGGAGGTGATCTGGTTCCCTTACAGTCAAAAACCGTGGCTGAAAGTATGGTCGAATGAAGCAGAGCAACCTGCGGGGTCCCGTGCCGTTTCTGGTCCTTACAATTACCCGTTCAGTGACAATATTCCGCTGTTTGTTTCAGACATCATTAAAGGCATTCTGGTTGCTAAACCTTTCCTGGTTCCTGCTTTTGGCATCTTGCAGTCTGTCACGACCACCTTGGCGCTGAAAGGTGGAGCAAACCGAGAGAATTTGCAGAATCAGGTGGTTGGCTCGGCTACCTCACGAAGCCTGAGTTCTGGCGAAACCATTACTCAGGAAGAGTTTGATGAGTTACTGCCTTACATTGAGGCGGTGGAAGAAACCCAACCGGATGCCACGGCCAGAAGCCTGTTTGCACAAAGCTATGATATTTGGGGGCCTGCGTGGAAGACCTTGGTGTATGTGCGCAACACCACGCTGCGCGTGACAGCCAATGGGTATGCGGTGCACCTTAACCGCAACGATGTGCAGGGCTTCCTGCATGACTTTGCCAATGTGTATTTACGCATTCAGGCAGAATATGCGGCGAGAAAACAGTTCCCAATGGCAGGGCCAATGGAGATTCGCGTCACGGGAACAGATCGCACAGAAGGTCTGAATATTCCTGGCGCAAATCCACCGGCTTTCTCAGCAACAACGGCCACCGATGATGCGGCTTTGGATACCGTGGTATGGGTCGATTTACTGACGTTTGCGGATATGCCGGGAGCAGGGGCGTTTTATCAGGAAGTTGAGGAGTGGTTATATCAACAACTACCCGCTGAGCAGGTTCGCGTAGAGTGGTCAAAAGGTTGGGGATACAACGCACAAGGCGCTTGGCAAAATGATGCCTTTATTTCCAACGTTCTGCCTACCACATTTAACACCGCAACCCGAAGCTATGAAGAAACGGTGAGCAAACTGAGAAGCTACGATCCTCATTATTTGTTTGCCTCTTCATTTATCAGAAAACTGGTGCCATATACGCAAAAAGGCGAAGCATTCCGCTTCGCCTTTTCTTCATTCAGTCAGTTACTTATAACGCGCTGCGGTAATGAACTCGCCAAACGACTCACACCAAACAATCACGGTATTGAACTGTGACGGGTCGACATCGCTTGGGACTTCCACCAAGAAATTCTGAAAGGTTTTTACATCACCCACGCGTTGCATTTGTGGTTTCAAACGGTTGAAGTCAGCTTCTGTTTCAACAAACTCAGGTGAAAGATAGAGCTTGTAGTCTGGGCCTGGCGCGAGCTCTCCCATCAGTGAAATCGTTTCTGGGCCGATAGACACTTTGCCTTCACCCCAATGGAAAGTATCGCTGTCTTTCAGGTCTTTGCGGAATTCACCAGAGTAATTGGCTTTAGACGCAGTTGATTCGATCACTTCAACAGAAGGCCCCTCCGGTGCGATAAGAATGGGTAGTGCGTAAATGCCAGCCGCAAAACCGATGGCGATGGCAAAGCCATGAGTGAAAAGTAAAACGATCCAGTTTTTCATTGCATCCCCTGCGTGAAAATCTTGCTTAACTACAGTGTAACCTAACACGTTGCTTTAGCTGGTGAAGTGACAAAAAGCCCGCTGGGCGAAAACCGGGCGGGCTTTTTCAATTCCTTCTCAATTGTGGAGCGGGAATTATTGGCTGATAGGTTCGGCGACTTTCACTACCAACTTACCGAAGTTTTTCCCTTCCAGTAGGCCCATAAAGGCTTCAGGTGCAGCATCCAAACCTTCAACGATTTGTTCTTTGTACTGCATTTTGCCTTCCATCAGCCATTTGCCCATGTCGGCTGCAAACTCGTCGTAGCGGTGACCGTAATCATCAAAGATGATGAAGCCTTGCATCTTGATGCGCTTGATCAGCAAGGTCGCCATCAGTAGAGACATACGGTCTGGGCCTTCTGGTAGTGCGGTCGCGTTGTATTGAGAAACCAAGCCACATAGCGGAATGCGTGCACCGGTATTAAGCAGTGGAAGTACCGAGTCGAATACTTTACCGCCAACATTTTCGTAGTAAACGTCGATGCCTTTGTCACAAGCTGCCGCTAGTTGTTCTGCGAAGTCTTCCGCTTTGTGATCGATACAAACATCGAAGCCCAGTACTTCAACCGCGTGGCGACACTTCTCTTCGCCGCCTGCGATGCCGACGACTTTACAGCCTTTCAGTTTGCCGATTTGACCTACTGTCGCGCCAACAGGGCCAGTCGCGGCCGCTACAACCAAGGTGTCTCCTTCTTTCGGCTGACCGATATCCAAAAGACCCATATAAGCGGTAAAGCCCGGCATACCCATGATACCCAGTGCGAATGAAGGGTGAGCAGGGGATTTGCCCAGCTTCAGCAGACCTTCGCCATCAGATACGGCGTAAGACTGCCAGCCTGTGTATGCCAGCACCCATTCACCCTTTTCAAAGTTTGGATTCAGTGAGTCTTCTACCTGACAAACTGTGGCACCGACCATCACATCATCAAGCTCAACGGGATCAGCGTAAGATTTGGCATCGCTCATGCGGCCACGCATGTAAGGGTCGAGTGAAAGGTAAATAGTGCGAAGCAGTAACTCGCCTTCTTTCAGTGCCGGAACCGCCTGAGATTCCAAACGGAAGTTATCGGTAACAGGCGCGCCTACTGGGCGTGAAGCTAGAACAATACGGTTGTTTTCCAACGAAACTGACATGTGCTGATTCCCTTTACGTTGTAGTATCACTACTAGACCAGTCGTCTAGTGTTTGGCTAAAAAAATCCGCCAAGTGCATTTGGCGGTTTTATCGGCGCGGAAGCGCCCTTTGATTAAAAAGCGTGTTGTCCTTTGAGCAGGCGTTCTGTACTTTCCAGCGCCTGTTTCATCGGATCTACATTCTGGTTGAGCTTGCTCATCAAGCTTGCACCAATCCAAAGTTGATAAAGCTGACTGGCAGCTTGTTCAGCGTTACTGACCTGAATTGAACCGTCTTCAATGCCAATTTGAACGCAATCGGCAAGCATAGCGACTATACGGTTTGCGCCATTCAGCAATGAAATACGCATAGATTCAGACAGATCAGACACTTCTGCACTCAGCTTCACCACAAGACAACGCTGACTGCCACACATGCCGTCATTCACTTCAATCCATTTCATCCAGTAACCCATGAGCTTCTCAAAACCATTGAGAGCAGGGTTACTGAAATGCGCATCCAGTTTGGCCTGATATTGAGAGAAGTACTCTTCGATCAAGGCTTCGCCGAATTGTTCTTTGGATTTGAAATAGTGATAGAAGGAGCCTTTCGGCACCCCGGCATGATTAAGCAGTTGCGCGAGACCGACGTTCGAAAAGCCTTTTTCAACAATAAGTTGGTAGCCGACGTCGAGAATATGCTGGCGGGTAGATTGGGTTTCTGTGTTCATGGTGAAGCAGATTATCTGAAATTAGACCAGTCGTCTAGTGGTAATCTTAAGGATGATCCAACCAGTGAGATAGCACATGAAATGTTTGTTTCATTGGTTGCGATCTTACCGTTTCGATCTTAGTATAAAATGAAACGTACATTTCATTACTCGGTTGGGTGAAGTGTACTTTTCAGGTTCAGCCACACTGAACAGGATGGGAAATCTGACAGGAGTCGGGAATGACGACGGTAAAAAAAACATTGGACGTGATTTGCCTTGGGCGAGTCGCCGTTGATTTGTATGGCGAACAAGTCGGTTCGCGCCTTGAAGACATGCGAACCTTTGCCAAATATCTGGGTGGATCGTCGGGCAATGTTGCTCACGGCACGGCAAGGCAGGGGCTGAAATCCGGCATGTTGGCACGTGTTGGTGACGAGCACATGGGCCGCTTTGTGACCGAAGAATTGGAACGTGTCGGCGTCGATACCAGCAATATCATCATCGATAAAGAGCGGCTGACCGCGTTGGTGCTGCTTGGCATCAAAGATAAAGACACTTTCCCGCTGATTTTCTACCGCGACAATTGTGCAGACAAAGCCATCACCCCAGAAGACATTAATGAAGCGTACATTGCTTCGGCCAAATGTTTGGCTATTACGGGCACCCACCTTTCCAATCCAAGCTCCCGTGAAGCGGTCATCACTGCACTGAATTACGCACGCAAACATGGCGTTCGCACAGCCTTGGATGTGGACTACCGCCCGGTACTTTGGGGCCTGACCTCGCTGGGAGACGGTGAAACCCGCTACATCGAATCAGATGAAGTCACCCGCCAGCTTCAGGAAGTGTTGGGTCTGTTTGACCTGATTGTTGGCACCGAAGAAGAGTTTCACATTGCCGGTGGCTCGGAAGATTCCGTCGAGGCGCTGAAATCTGTCCGCACCTTTACGGATGCGACCTTGGTGTGCAAACGCGGCCCACTTGGGTGCAGCGTATTCACTGACGAAATCGGAAGTGTTCTGGATGACGGCATCACGGTGAAAGGCGTACGCGTGGAAGTGCTGAATGTACTCGGCGCGGGTGATGCCTTTATGTCGGGATTGCTTCGCGGCTACCTGAATGATGAATCCTGGGAGCAATGTTGCCGCTATGCGAACGCCTGTGGCGCGCTGGTGGTTTCCCGTCACGGCTGTTCTCCTGCCATGCCCACCAAAGAAGAATTGGATTATTACCTTCAGCATGAGCATGAAATCCCGCGCCCAGACAGGGATGGCATGCTGAACCACCTTCACCGTGTGACTACCCGCGAACTGGCCTGGAGCGATTTGTGCGTGCTGGCGTTCGACCACCGCGCTCAGTTTGTCGAAATGGCGCAGGAAGCAGGAATCGACATTGCGCATATCCCTTATCTCAAAAAACTCATCTGGCAAGCTGCTCAGGAAGTGGCACAAGAGTCTGGTCTGAAAGGAAAAGCAGGGATTCTGTGTGACTCCACCTTCGGCATGGAAGTGCTGAACGCCGCGACAGGGTTTGGCGACCATGTGAGCGAACGTTGGTGGGTAGGGCGACCTATCGAGCTCCCGGGCTCGCGTCCATTGCGGCTTGAACACGGCAACATCGGTACTCAACTTGCGAGCTGGCCAAAAGAACAGGTCGTTAAATGCCTTGTTTTCTATCACCCCGACGATACCCGGGGGTTGCAATTGGAGCAGGAAAACATGCTTCGTGAAGTCTATGAAGCCTGTTGTGCGACGGGGAACGAGTTGTTGGTGGAAGTGATTTTGCCGAAAGATATCGAGGTGAGTTCCGCGAAAGAAGCAGATTTTCTTTACTTGCGTGCGATGACCCGTTTTTACAATTTGGGCATCAAACCAGATTGGTGGAAATTGCCTCCACTGACGAAGCAAGGCTGGCAGGCGGTAGATGAACTGATTGAACAACGCGATACGCATTGTCGTGGCGTGGTGCTGTTGGGATTGGATGCACCAGCCGATGAGCTGAAAGCGGGTTTTTCTGCTTCGTCAGTTTCGAAAACCGTGAGGGGTTTTGCTGTCGGCCGCACCATCTTTGGTGAGCCAAGCCGTCAGTGGATGCGCGGTGAGTTGGATAACCAAGGGTTGGTTGCTGCCGTGAAGGCGAATTATCTCGGGTTGATTGAAACCTGGCGTCAACGCGGAGAGTAAGGAGACGATCATGGCTGTTGCATTAGGGATAAACCCACTGACGTGGACGAATGATGACTTGCCCTCTCTGGGCGCTGAAACGCCGTTAGAGGTATGCCTTTCTGAAGGCAGACAGGCCGGTTTTACAGGGTTTGAGTTGGGAAACAAATTTCCGCGTAACCCTGATGTGTTGGGCCCGATATTGGCAAAGCACGATCTAAGGCTGGTATCTGGCTGGTATTCCGGTGAACTGCTGAGCAGAAGCGTTGAACAGGAAATTGAAGCGATGCAATCGCACCTGAATTTGCTGAAGACACTCGGTGCGAAGGTCATGGTGTTTGCGGAAGTCACAGGTTGTGTTCATGGAAATCAAAACATGCCTGTCGAAAGGCGTCCGGCGTTTCCTGAACATCGCTGGCAGGAGTACGGACAAAAATTGACGGAACTGGCGAAGTACACCCAATCTCACGGGGTACAGATTGCTTACCACCACCATATGGGAACCGTGATTGAAAGCGAAGCGGATGTGGATCGTCTGATGGCGGAAACAGGCCCAGAAGTCGGCTTGCTGCTGGATACCGGTCATCTGCATTTTGCTGGTGGCGATCCGATTGCTGTTGCCAAGCGTCACGCCGACAGAATTAATCACGTGCATTGCAAAGACATTCGCCAATCAGTTCTGGACGATGCCAAAAACCGCAGGCTCAGCTTCTTAGATGCCGTATTAAATGGCGTGTTCACCGTACCGGGCGATGGTTGTATTGACTATGCAGCGGTGATGGATGTGCTGAAACAGGCAGATTACTCAGGCTGGTTGGTGGTGGAAGCAGAGCAAGATCCTTCGATTGCGCACCCACTGACATATGCAACACTCGGATATAACAATTTGGCGTCCTTTGCGCGAAACGCCGGATTGATGTGATTGAGATATGGAGACCCAAGACATGGAAACAGTTCATAACTTTATTAACGGACAAATCGCAGAAAGCAGTACTGAACGATTTGGCGCAGTATTCAACCCGGCGACTGGCGAGCAGACCCGTCAGGTGGTATTGAGCAAAGCAGAAGAAGCAGAGACGGCCGTGGCTGCCGCGCATGCGGCTTTTCCTGCATGGAAGAAAACGCCACCATTACGCCGCGCCCGTGTGATGTTCAAATTCAAAGAGTTACTTGAAGCGAATCAGGACAAACTGGCTCGCCTTATCAGTAATGAACACGGCAAAGTCTACTCTGACGCCGTAGGCGAATTAACCCGCGGATTGGAAGTCGTTGAATTTGCTTGCGGCATTCCTCATCTACAAAAAGGGGAGAGCTCGGCGAATGTGGGCTCTGGGGTTGATAGTCATTCTATTATGCAGCCGCTTGGCGTGTGTGCAGGTATCACTCCGTTTAACTTCCCCGCGATGGTGCCAATGTGGATGTTTCCGATTGCCCTTGCTACCGGTAACACCTTTGTTCTGAAGCCTTCTGAGAAGGATCCGTCTTTGGGTCTGATGCTGGCCGAGTTACTGAAAGAAGCCGGATTGCCGGACGGCGTGTTCAACGTGGTCAACGGCGACAAAGAAGCGGTTGATGTGCTGCTGACGGATCCGCGCGTTCAGGCGGTGAGCTTTGTAGGCTCTACACCAATTGCGGAATACATTTACTCAACGGCGTCTGCGCATGGCAAACGCTGTCAGGCTCTCGGTGGTGCGAAAAATCACTGTATCTTGATGCCTGATGCTGACCTTGAAATGGCAAGTGGTGCCATTGTCGGTGCGGGATTTGGCGCTGCAGGCGAGCGCTGTATGGCGCTGTCTGTTGTTGTCGCTGTGGGCGATGAAACGGCTGATAAGCTGGTGGCTTCACTGTCAGAAAGTATCAACAAAATGCGTGTTGGCCCTGGCATTGTTGATGGCCCGGAAAACGACATGGGGCCAGTTATTTCCGCACAGCATCGTGACAAAATTGTCGGCTACATTGACGCGGGCGTTGAGCAGGGCGCGAAGCTGGTTGTCGACGGCCGTGGCTGTCAGGTAGAAGGGCATGACAATGGCTACTTTGTCGGCCCAACCCTGTTCGATGATGTCACGCCAGATATGACCATCTATCAGGATGAAATCTTTGGCCCTGTGTTGTCTATAGTCCGTGTGCCGGATTACCAAACCGCGCTAGAGCTGATTAACCGCCATGAGTATGGCAATGGCTCTGCCATCTTCACCCGAGACGGTGAAACTGCCCGTCAGTTCAGTGAAGATGTGTTAGCAGGTATGGTGGGTGTCAATGTACCAATCCCAGTGCCGATGGCTTTCCACAGCTTCGGCGGTTGGAAGCGTTCAATCTTTGGGCCATTGAATGTACATGGCAACGACGGCGTACGTTTCTACACCCGAATGAAAACCGTTACCACCCGCTGGCCAGCCAGTGTGCGATTGGAAACCCACGATAGTCACTTCACCATGCCGACCATGGGGTGAGTGGAATAATACCAATCGTAGTAAATATCTGCTCATCCTAGCTTGTTAAAATGCTCGATCACTGCGTTGGAAAATTTGAATGTAGAATAACTACTTATCG
>NZ_LASY01000155.1:0-18762 GCF_000973155.1 Grimontia sp. AD028
ACGCCAGTCAATCTCGCTGAATCCGGCATCTTCAGGTTGTTTGGGTATACGGTGTATTCATGGCAGCAATAAGGAATTTGCACTTTCGGATCTCTGCCGGATTGATACACTGCTCAGCCTGACAATGATCAGCGTACTGATAGGAATCTCCATGGCCGACAAGCTAACTAAAAAAGTCCCGACCAATATCATCACCGGTTTCCTCGGTGTAGGTAAGACAACCGCCATTCTCAATCTGCTCAAACAAAAACCAGAAAATGAAAACTGGGCTGTGCTCGTGAATGAGTTTGGTGAAGTGGGCGTTGATGGTGCTTTCCTTAGTGAGCAGGGCGCGATGGTGAAAGAGGTTCCGGGTGGTTGCATGTGTTGTGTGGCGGGATTACCCATGGCTATCGGCATCAACGCACTGCTGGCACAAAATCCGGATCGATTGTTGATTGAACCGACCGGTTTGGGGCACCCGAAAGACATTATCGGTAAGCTGCTTTCTGAGCACTACGAAAATTATATCGAGCTGAATGCGACGATTACTTTGGTTGATCCGCGTAACTTCGCAGATGTTCGTTACACCGAAAACCAGAACTTCCGCGACCAGTTGGCATTGGCAGACGTTGTGGTGGCGAACAAAGCAGACCTCAGTGCACCAGCCGACATTGAAGCGTTCGATGATTACGTTAAAAGCGCTGAAATTGCGAAGTTAGCATCAGGGTATGTTGAACAAGGACAGCTCAACCCTGAATGGTTAGCCTTGCCACGCGTTGACCGCAATGCACAGTTTGGACACCATCACTCACACGATGATGATGAAATGCCTCCGTTTGAGCTGGAACCCGGTGAAAAATACCGTCGTAAAGAAAACAAAGGGCAGGGCTATGTCAGCTGCGGCTGGGTGTTCGAACCAAACACGGTATTTCCGTTTGATTCGCTCTATGGCCTGTTTGCCAACCTGAATGCGGAGCGCGTGAAAGCCGTGATGAATACAGATGACGGTATGTTTGCGTTCAACGTGGTAAACCAGATGGTGACGGTCAGTCCAATCAGTTTGCAAGGCGTTGAGTCCCGTGTCGAAGTCATCGACAAGGAACTGCTACCTTGGGACGAGCTTGAAGACATCCTGCTGTCGTTCATCACAGAATAATTGTCACGCCCGGCTAAATGCCGGGCGTTTTCATCGGAAAAGGAATTCAGCGTGATGAAGGAAGAGATAAAGGCAAAGTTTGAGAGCTATCCAGAGCCGGCAAAATCTAGATTGCTACAACTTAGGGAACTGATTTTCGTAGTCGCAGCTGAAAGCGGAGTTAGTGTCGACGAGAGTCTGAAATGGGGTGAACCTAGCTATTCAGTAAAAGGCGGGACGCCGCTGAGGTTTGATTGGAAATCGAAATCACCTGAATCAATTTCCATTTTCTTTCATTGTCAGAGTTTAATGGTCGATACGCTGCGAGAAGTGATGCCAGTGGCGTTCAGTTATTCTGGAAACCGCGAACTCTCGTTCCCATTAAATCAGCCTCTTCCGGATACCGCTTTGAGGGTTTGCATTGAAGCAGCGTTTACGTATCAATCGAGAAGAAAACAGCCGCTGCTTGGGCTTTAGCGCTGAGCTTTATCAAGCCGCGATAATGTTGTTGCGAACCAATCCACGCCTCACGTTGTTACACATCTTGCCAAAACGGCGAATCTCGTCGAATTGCGGTGTGATACCGCGAGACATAGCTGATTCCCAATAACTCAGTTCTGAGTCCACCATTTCCAGCAGCTTCTTTGGACAACCAATACAGTTACCTTCTGGGCCGCACACAAAAGTGTCGGATTCGTAGAGAGGAAGCTCCTGCTTTACCTGCTCAATAATCTGTTTCATTGCATCCATGCGAGTCGGTTTTTTAGCCATTTTTATGACTCGCTAGTGAAAGGAGCGAAATCTTACGCCTCCCTGAAATCGCTGTCCAGCAGCACATAAATCACGGGTATGTAATTGGCTTGTTGTGCCGGTGTTAACCCTTAATATTTCTAAACAATTCGACGTAGATCCTCACTGAATCCTTCTTTCGTACCCTAAATAAAAATTGATATAGATCAATTATCAAGGCCTAGGCATCACACCAAACATCTCACTTCTTCTGTTTGAACGTGTTTTCAAAACCCATTTTTCGAGTTGTTTATGATTGAGGTACAACGATGTTAGAAACCCTTATGCTCTCGCGAATACAATTCGCTGCGAACATCAGTTTCCACATACTCTTCCCGACCATCACCATTGCACTTGGCTGGATGCTGGTGTTTTTCAAACTCCGCTTTAACCGAACCCAAGATTCGGCTTGGCTGGATCTTTATTACTTCTGGGTCAAAGTATTCGCTCTGACTTTCGCGCTTGGTGTGGTTTCGGGTATTACCATGAGCTTCCAGTTTGGCACTAACTGGCCGGGCTTTATGGAGCAAGTCGGCAATGTGGCAGGGCCGTTACTCGGTTATGAGGTAATGACTGCCTTCTTTATGGAAGCGACTTTCCTCGGCGTCATGTTGTTCGGGCGTAACCGCGTTGCCGAATGGGTACATACGCTGGCGACTTTCCTCGTGGCCATCGGTACGACATTGTCGGCCTTCTGGATTCTGGTACTCAACAGTTGGATGCACACACCAGCGGGCTATGAGTTGATTGAGGGTATTGTTCACGTCACTAGCTGGAAGGAAGTGATTTTCAATCCGTCTATGCCATATCGCCTCGCGCACACCTTGTTGGCTTCAGGTTTGACGGCAAGCTTTTTAATTGCTGGCATCAGCGCCTACCAATACCTGAAAAAACCAGACCACAAACCTGCACAAAACGGCTTAAAAGTTGCCGTATTGGCAGCCGCAGGGCTTATCCCAATTCAGATTTTCGTGGGCGATTTACATGGTTTGAATACGCTCGAGCACCAGCCGGAAAAAATTGCGGCAATGGAAGGCGTTTGGGAAACACAAAACGGTGCGCCTTTACTTTTGTTTGCTGTGCCGAATGAAGAAACCCGTTTCAACGATTTAGAAGTTGGGATTCCGAAGTTGGCGAGCCTGATTCTGACTCATGACCTCAATGGTGAATTGGTGGGATTGAATGATTTTGAGGACCATCCCCCAGTGTCTCCGCTGTTTTATGGTTTCAGGATCATGGTTGGTGTTGGCGTTTTGATGTTACTGGTGGCGGGTTATGGCGCATTCAAAATATTGAAGAAGCGCGAACTTCCGAAACCCTATCTTTACACGCTAGTCGCAATGACTTTCTCAGGTTGGGTTGCCACCCTGGCAGGTTGGTATGTGACTGAGATTGGCCGTCAACCTTGGCTGGTCAATGGCGTGCTTCGCACTTCGGATGCCGTTACAACGGTTTCTAGCGGCAATGTCATGTTATCACTGGTGATGTATTTGGTTGTTTATGCCGTTTTACTCGTTGCCTATATTCGCACGCTTTTCTATCTCGCAAGGAAAGGATTGAACGCTGAATCAACTGAGCCAAATAAATACCTCAAGGAGGCTTGCGCATGATGGACTATTTACCGGAAATTTACCTGCTGCTCCTTGGATTCTCCGCGTTCATGTACGCGATTTTAGATGGTTATGACCTTGGTGTGGGGATGTTGCTTCCTTCTAACAATGAAGCGCACCGTGACCGTATGATTGCATCTATTGGCCCTTTCTGGGATGCAAACGAAACCTGGCTGGTATTGGCGGTTGGCATTTTGCTGATTGCCTTCCCAACCGCTCACAGTCTGATTCTGACCGAGCTCTATTTGCCTACGGCGTTTATGCTGATTGCGCTGATCATGCGCGGGGTAGCGTTTGACTTCCGCGCCAAGGCTAAGGCTGATAGAAAAGACAACTGGGATATCTGCTTTAAAGCGGGCTCACTGATCGCTTCGCTTTCCCAAGGCTACATGATGGGCCGCTATATCATGGGCTTTGAGGATTCAGCCTCAGCTTACGGATTCGCAGTATTGAGTGCACTCTGTGTCACTGCGGCATATGTGTATATCGGCGGTGCTTGGCTGGTACTGAAAACGGAAGGTGAATTGCAAGTCAGAGCTGCCAGATGGTCACGACGTGCAGGATGGTTAGCGGCAACGGGTATTGCAGCGGTCAGTATCGTCAATCCGCTAGTAAACGAGCAAGTCGCTGCCCGCTGGTTCAGCTTCCCTGAAATGCTGTTGCTGGCACCTGTGCCGCTGGTGGTTATGTCGATTATCTATTTAGTTGACCGTTACCTTCGTCAGGTACCTGTGAAAGATGATTTGGGTGCAAGGTGGCCTTTCTTCGGCGTCAGCTTGATCTTTGCACTTAGTTTTCTTGGACTGGCTTACAGTTTCTTCCCGGATGTCGTGCCAGGAATCATGACTGCGAGTGAAGCGGCGAGTGCGCCTGCAACCCTTATGATAGTGGGTGTGGGAGCGGCCATCGTGATGCCAATGATCCTGCTTTATACCTTCATGATTTATAGAATCTTTAAAGGAAAAGCGACAGAGTTAAGTTATCTGTAAAAAGTTACCTACAAAAAGCAAAATGGGCACCCGATGAGGTGCCCATTTTTATTGTCAATTCAGTTGGAGCTGGGGTAGGGTGACAATTCACCAGTAAAAGGAGTTTACGATGTCAAAACCTGCCAGCTACAAAGGCCAATGCTTGTGCGGTCAAATTCAATACGAGGTTGACCATATCGAACCGAAAATGGGACATTGCCATTGTTCGATGTGTCGAAAATTTCATGGTGCGGCGTTCGCCACTTTTGGTGAAGCCAAAGAGGACGATTTCCGATTCACGAAAGGCAAAGACAAACTGAAAGCCTATGTGGCGGAAAATGGCACCAAAAGAACCTTCTGTGAAAACTGCGGATCCAGCTTGCTGTTTGAGGCTTCTAACAGTGATGGTAGCTTGGTTGAATTTACGCTTGGCACGCTGGAAAGTGATATTCCACTCAAGCCTGATGCGCATATTTTCAAGAAATTTAAAGCGCAGTGGTATGACATTACCGATGAATTGCCGCAGTTTGATGAAGGGAGAGAGCACTGATGAAGGGAGAGAGCACTAAAGGTCGGGCTACTTGGCGCATAGAACTAAAGTAAAGTGTTCTCACTAAAAACTGAATACTGAGAACTTCGCCGCGTCTTTTCGAACAGGATACGACCCAGACTTGCCCGCAGGATATCTTCGATCTCATAGAAAAATATCGAGATTTGAGGTGCTTGTGATTAATAGTTCGTCTGTAAAAGTGTTGGGTGGCATTTTAGCTAGCACTTCTTTCTTGGGAACCGCGATTGCGGCAGAAAATGTGCCTGCACCCGCCATCGTTGATGGGGCTTATGTGCAGATTGGCGATGTGCCATGGCAAGCAGCACTCATTGACGATTCAGGTAAATTCTGCGGTGGTATCATTATCAGCCAGCGTCATGTTTTAACCGCTGCACATTGTGTGATTGATGTCAGCACGTCAACATTAAATGTCGTCACTGGCTATGAAGATGTTGCGTACATTCCTGATGAAAATATCTCTGCGGTTTCCAAAATCGATGTCCACCCAGACTATGATAATGAGTGGTTAACATCAGATATTGCGGTGATTCATCTAGCCTCAAACATCGCGACCACAGCTTCTCCTATTGCTATCGCAACCCAAACTACCCAAATTGACTTAGATGCCCAATTTGCTGCGGCAGAAAGAGAAAATCTATTTGTATCGGGTTGGGGAAGAGTGGCGACTGAAGAAAAGGGTAGCCGATTCTTACAATACACGCTGTTGAATGGTGAGGAAGACTTCACCTGTTATGGCAACGACGTGAATGGCAGACACGACTCCTTTATTTGCGCAAACAGTGAGCGGTCGACTGGGGTTTGTCAGGGAGATTCGGGTGGTCCATTGGTTTGGCAAAACCCTTCTGCGGTTGCCAATAAGGACAAAGGCTATGTGGCTGTTGGCGTTGTCAGCTATACGTCCTTTTATGGGTGTGGGTTGACGGATTACGCAGATGGCTTCTCTCAAATCGCCACGTTCTACGATTGGATTGATGAGAAAGTGGGTGGCTATGAAAGGCCGGACGTTACTTTCACGACAGATATTTTCAATTTAGGCTCTGACTACGCTCCTGACACAACAATACCGCTAACCCAAAGCACCAGCGGTGGTGGCGGTTCATTGCCTCTTTGGTTACTGACGCTGATGCTGCCAGTCATTTTGATAAGAGCGTCGCGCAACAAAGCAATTAGTTAAAGAAAAATAAAGCCGGAGAGTTGAAGAAACTCTCCGGCTTTTTCGTGAGCGTTAGAGAGATAGACACATGGTGTGGGAAAGCTTCTCAAATCCGATATGCTCATAGAAACCAACGGCATTCTCATTGAATGACATCACTTCCAAGCGCACTTCTACAGCACCATTCTCTTCCGCCCACTTTTTACAGGCATCGATAAGTGCACGCCCAACACCTCTGGTTTGAATATTCTGGTCAACCACAATGGTGTTCAGACGGCAAATGAGAGCGTTGGTGAGAAATGGAACGGTCTCATTTTTATCCAGCCTTGCCATGGTATATCCAACGATTTGGCCTTCAGATTCGGCCACGGCAAACCACCAGGCTTCATCTTGGATTTTGGAAAGCAAAAAACGCTTGTCTTCCTGTGAGGGAGGGTTAAAGGCATTCGGTGCGTTATCAAAGTGTGATTGGGCAATTTGTTGATAGATGTCGAATATCCCTTCGATATCGAATGGCGTTGCTTGTCGTATTTCCAAGTTCAATGTCCTTTCTCTTTAGCGCGTTGCATCAGAAAGTTCGTGATAACAGCGGCTCGGCGTCTCGTGTGCAATAACGACGAACTTTAATCATGATGACGCTTTTCTATAGGCCGAGATTTTAAAGTAGGCCAGGCTAAGCAGAATAAAGAACGCAACAAAGACACCAGAATCGATAAGCAGCTTTTCTAAGTTGAATGCATCTCTGAAAATGTCGTAGCTGAATCCAAACTGGCTGAGTAGCAGTTCGGCGAGTAGATTCGAAGCAACTCCGATGATGACAAACCACCAAATTGGAAGGCGACCAATATTCATGAGATTCCTTGTAAGTTTCGAGTGGATTGAAGAGGTTATCGTTTTAAAAACGAAAAGGGCAGATTTCTCTGCCCTTTTGCGTAGATGGTCTCATTGGCCGGTTAGGCGTAAGATGCGGTAAGCGTCATCCAATTGCGCTTCTGCTTCTGGAAGTCTGCTTTCAGGATCTGCAATTGCTGCACCAGAATGGCTCGCTCGTACTTTTTCAGCAGGTTCTGCTTTTTCAGGTCAAGCAGTCGCTTCTTGGCTTCATAGTATTCGCTCATGCGAGATACCAATGCCTCATATTCTTGCTCAACAATCTGCAGACGGTGCGTTGCATTTGGCGTCAGGCTTAAACGCGCTTGAATAGTTTTCAGCATCATTCTTGCCTTCGCTTTTTCAATGCGATCTGGTGGGGTAATGCGAAGCTTTTTCGTCAGTCCGAGCCAGCTGCTTGATTTAATCAGCCACTTAGTCGGATCAAACTGCCACCAGTAGATTCCATTGCGGTAGTCATTCTCAAAGATATGGTGGAAATTATGGTAGCCCTCACCGAAAGTCAGGAATGCTAGGATACCGTTGTCACGAGCTGTGTTTTTCTCTGTGTACGGCTGCTTACCCCAGATATGGGCCAGCGAATTAATAAAGAAAGTACAGTGATGATTGAGAACCAGACGGGTGAAACCAATCAGGATAATGGCACCCCATAAATCGCCGTGAAGCAGGCCGAAAGCGATCGGAATACCGAAGTTAGTCGCGATGACCAATGGCAGGTAGTACTTGTGCTGCCACATCACGATTTTGTCTTTCTGGAGGTCACGGCAGTTGCTGTAATCAGAATAGCGGTGTTTTTGATATTCACGCAGCATCCAACCAATGTGTGAGTACCAGAAGCCGCGTTTAGCGGAGTAGGGGTCGGTATCGTTGTCATCAACATGACGGTGGTGTACGCGGTGGTCGGAAGACCAGTGAAGAATGCTGTTTTGAACAGCATAAGCGCCGCCAAGAGCAAAAATGAATTTCAGAATAGGGTGAGCTTCGTAGGTTTTATGAGACCAGAGCCTGTGGTAACCCGCGGTGATAGACATACCGCTAAAGGTAAAAGCGACGAGGAGCATCGCGATTTGGGCCCAGTCAAATCCATGGTAATAGGCCCAAAGTGGCGTACCAATGATGGCGACCGCAAAAGTGATGACAAATACCGAGACATTCAGCCAAATGATCGGTGGTTTATTAGTGTTATTTGATTCCATGTTAAATACCGCAAATTTCCAGCGTACACATGTACGCTAGAATAGTGGTCGCTATCTAGGCGGTCAAGATGGCTATTAACAAATTGTCTCAATTTCGCCCACTAATTACGTGACTCGATTCAAACCCACAAAAAAGGGTGAAACACTATGACAGTATTTCACCCTCTCTGTGAGGCGGGAATATGACTACAGAACAATATGTCCGTTCTGGTAATGTAATCCGCCCTGGATATCATCACTGATAAGGAATGCACCATCCAAATCGACAAGCACTGCCGTTGCCGCAACAGGCAATGCAGCGCGCATTGCGATGGAACTGCCAAGCATGCATCCCACCATCACTTGCATGCCTTTTGCCCTTGCTGCTTGTTCCAATTCAAACGCTGCCGTTAGACCGCCGGTTTTGTCCAGTTTGATATTCACCATCTGGTATTTGCCAGCGAGGCTCTCGACATCATCTGCGGTGTGACAGCTTTCATCCGCACATAAAGGAATGGGGCTGGATATCTGACGCAATGCTTCATCTTCTGCCGCTGGTAGAGGCTGTTCAACCATAGCGATATTCAACGGTGCGATTTGCTGAATCGTCGCTTCAATATCCAGATTTCCCCAGGCTTCATTGGCATCGACAATCAATAGGGTATCCGGCGCTGCGGCACGAACTGCAGAAAGTCTTTCAAACACCTCGTCGCCATTGAGCTTGACCTTAATCAGTGTTGCACCTTGCTCCACATAAGCCTTTGCTTCATCCGCCATTTCCTGTGGTGTTGCTATCGATACCGTCATCGCAGTTTGAATACGCGCGGGTAATGAAAAACCATCAGGGAAGTTTTCTGTTTCCAGATCCCACAGTGCACAATCCAATGCGTTGCGGGCGGCACCAGCGGGTAAAAGCGTCTTCAGTTGTGAGCGATCGAAGGCTTTTCCTTTTACCGAATCAATTTGCGCTAACACGCTATCGAAAGACTCCCCGTAACGTCCGGTAGGCGAACATTCCCCAAGCCCTTTTTTGCCGTTCTTCTCGATAGTTACCTGAATCACTTCCGCTTGGGTACGGCTACCACGAGAAATTGTAAAAGGGCGTTTAAGTGTGTATGTAACTATCTGCGCGCTAATTTGCATCTCAATCCCCGAAACTGCTGACCAAACGGTCGACGATGTTTTCCACACCGAATCGAACCGGATCGGTGGCTGGCAGCCCATGCTTTTCTTCCATCTCTTTAAGATAGACCTTGGCTTCGTCTTCGTTTAACGCAGAAGTATTGATGGCCATGCCAACAAAGCGAGGATTTGGATTGGTGAGTTTTGCCAACCTCAAGCCAAGCTCCATGATGTCTTCGACTTCTGGCATTGGCATATGAGGCATGTGACGGGTGTGCGGGCGATTCGCTTCGTGGCAAAGGACCAATGCATCCGGCTGGGAACCATGCAGTAGACCCATGGTGACACCGGAAAATGCAGGATTGAGCAGGGAGCCCTGACCTTCAATCAGTTGCCACTCGTCCTCATCACAGGCTGGCGACAAGGCTTCTGTTGCACCTGCGATAAAGTCTGAGATCACCGCATCTACTGCGATACCTTTACCTTCCACCAAAATACCAGTCTGCCCTGTCGCACAGAAGGTGGCTTTCATATCGCGCGCTTTCATCGCTTTTTCTAGCGCCAAGGTGGTGAACATTTTTCCGACGGAGCAGTCGGTGCCAATAGTAAGCAGACGTTGACCAGAGCGTTTCTTACCATTCCCGACATCCAGCTTTTCAGCGTAGTGGCGCAAGTCGAACAGTTGAACGCCCGCTTTTTCTGCCGCTTCTGCAATAGCCGGCACATCTGCCAAACGTTGGTGTAACCCAGAGGCGACATGCATACCCAGTTCAATCGCTTCAACAATCATTGGGATCCAGTGTTCTGCCAATACGCCGCCCGCGTTGGCTGTGCCCAGTACAAAGGTTTTTGCGCCTTGCGCATGAGCGGTTTTTGTATCCATTTCCGGAAGGCCGAGTGAAGGCACACCATCATTCAGGCGCAATTGACCCAGACACTTTTCTGGTCGCCAGTAGTGGATTCCACGGGCAGTTTTAATCGCAAGAGGGTCATGGCTTTCGCCGAGCATAAGAAGGTAAGGGGCTGGGATGTTCATTTTATTCCTTTTCTCCGGCACGCCCTTGCGTGCTGCATGAAGTCCTAAGGTGATGTTTTCACTATAGGTGGGTTGGTCCTTCCAGAAAAATGCCGTTTGTGATTCACCCATGCCGATTGGTTATCAAAAACCAAGAAAAATGTGATTAATGTTGGTTTAATCTTTGTCTTTGAAATTAAAATGCCGATAGGAACAGAAACAAAGCATGGGAAGTTGGCGTGAATATCGAAAGTAAGTGGCTGGAAGATTTTCTGGCATTGGCAGAAACACGGAATTTTTCGACGGCAGCAGGGCTTAGAAATATTACCCAGCCTGCTTTTTCACGCCGCATTCGTATGCTGGAGCAGTCTGTCGGCGCTGAACTGATAGACCGCACCCAAACCCCCGTCGCATTAACCGCCAGTGGCCGAATATTCCGGGTTACCGCGAGAACCTTGGTTCATCAGATGGAAGAGGGGATCAGCCAGATCTCCGCTCTCAATTACTCAGATGGCAGCGTGGTGCGCATTGCTTCTGCCCATTCTCTGGCTTTGGATATGACGCTCGCGATTCAGCAAGCCTTTACGCCCCAAACACAGCCAATGCTTAGCGTCGACGCCATGAATGTGGATGAAGCCGTTGAGGCACTTCAACAAGGCGAGTGTGACTTGTTATTGGCGTTTGAGAACGAACACCTGAAATTACCGCCGTTCGATTACATTCAGGTCGGTCATGCTGATTTGCTACCCGTTACCGCGCCCAACGAAAAAGGGTTGCCAAAATTTTCGCTTGCCTCTGAAGAAGCAACACCATGGCTGGCCTATAACCCAACGTCATACATGGGAAGACAAACTGACTCCCTTCGTACTGAACTCAATCTAAAAACCGTCTTTCTTTCGTCGATGGTCGATATGTTAAAACTTCAGGCAGTTAAAGGTCAGGGAGTGGCATGGTTACCGGACTTTTCGATTCAAGATGAAATCAGAGATGGTCGCTTGATCGTGTTGGGAGAAAAGGAGCATGTCCGGAAAGTGGCTTACTATGCGTACCGGTATCAGTCCCGATTGCATCCGTCGGGAGAAAAAGTGTGGTCGGCGCTGAAAAAAATTGCTACCGGTAACTCTCTCAACTGACAACGGAAATTCAAGAAACAGCCTAGTGGCTCGAAAGATCTTGTCGGGTAGCTGCTATATTTTTCTAACGCGCTGCCGATAACTAAAGCATAAGAAATCCAAACAGCCTGCCTTTTCTCAAAGCACGTGGTGATACGATCAAATAGCCTCTCGTGAGCGCTGTTTGGATAGACGACTCTCTCGCTAAATGGGGTGTAGCGGAAGAGATTGACGCTGGGGGTGACATGCCGTTGAAAGAACCTATCCCGAATTTCGTCAAAGCCATGGGGCATCGCGTTGTCAGTTATATCCTGAACGTTTCTGAAGCGGATGCGAGGCTGGTGCTGCAACACCAGGCGCGTCTGAACGCCAAGCAAAAAGACACACTGTCTTCCTACATTCAACTGTGCCGACAAATGCGTGCCGTGGCGGTTTCACAGGGTGATATCGAGCAATCCTTTTTCCACCGTTTGCCGCATGTTCTGCAGAATGGCCAGCATATGTTTTCTGTCTGGCGTCGCCAAAATGGCGGTGCAACGCCGATAGTTAATGCGACGGATCCGCTCGCGCGCAGCTTGGCAAATGTTGCGGCTGAGCTTTATCCGCTGTTTCTGGTAAAAGCAGGGGCTCGTCCTCATCTTTTTTACCGTGCTTCGGGTCATTTGAGCGCGGCGATCATGAATCTGCCCGGCCACAAGACTTTGTATCGACATTTCATTGAAGATCATTCGTTTGAGCGTGTCTTTGAAACCATTGGCAACGAGCCGAGCGAAACCTTCGGTCACTATGCGGATTCTAAAGGCAAGCGTGGCGTGATCACGCTTTCCTCGCTTCCCGCTGCGCTATTGATCAACAGCTACGACTTAATGCGTGTGCGTGGGCCAATCTCTGCGGACATCTTCGTCGAGACCGTACTCGAGATGCTTGAAATTGCGAGAAGTGTAGCCGATGGCGAAGTTGCACAGATCCCGCTGTTTGTTGGCTTCCGCAATGCTGCCTTGATTGATTTCGATGCCTTGGATACCAAGTGGGGAACCATTCGCCGCTACACGCCGGCCATTGCTGAATATGTACTCCAACTGCCGAGCCAGATGGCTAAACGCAAAGACAGCGGCTTTATGTTGGAATCTGGTTTTGCTTACGCCATCAATGTGGGTGACTTGCTGGAAGATGATGAATGGCCGGACGATGTGATGGATGCGGAGAACGACAAAGTCGCGACCGAGCTGAACATTACCTTGTGTATGGCAATGTGTTTTCTGGAACAAACTCCGCCGTTTGTTGCGCCTGAATGGGCTTGGCATATCGATCCGTTCTCCCTGGAAGGGGCAAAACAGATTGTCGATACCGTTAAAGAAGCAGAAGAGCCCGTATCAGTCACTAACAGTGTGCTGGATGATTTGGAAAACTGGAGTCTGTTGCTTGAAGATACAGATTCAACGGGGATACGACTTGCCTTTGGAAGGCTGTTTAGCGCGGCGAGACAGCCCGATCGTTTGGATGGTTTATTAGATGCGATCCTCGCGCTTCGAAATATTTTCGGTGCGGGTGCACAATCTGAAAATGTCGCTAAAGCTGTGGGTGTGCTGGTGAAAGGTGATTCAGAGCTGGCGGTAGAGCTGGCTGAAACATTGGAAAGTGACTGGAACTTCATTCTCTCGGGTGAAGCTTGGTGGGATGCGGAAGAAATCCGGGAGAAAACCAATGACTGTATTTCACTGTGTCTCACCTGTTTGCATCACTTGTACCTCAAGTTCCCTGCATTGGTGAGTGAGCCTGACCGACTCAACCAGATCATTGCTGCAAACGGAGAAAGCATTGCCAGTTAGTTCACGAATAGACAAGTGAAGCATTTCTCTTACTGAACAGTTTGTTGGAGCAATCAAACGCCGATTCTGTAAAATACGGAATCGGCGTTTACATATGAAAGGAGTCAGCGTGAGCAGAAAAGTCAGCCAGATAAATGTATTTCCCGTTAAATCGGCAGGAGGCATCTCGCTCTCTAATGCTTGGGTTGAAAAAATTGGCCTGAGTTTCGATCGCCGCTTTATGGTTACGGATAGCACGGGGAAAATGGTCACGGGACGCACCGAGCCAAAGCTGACTGAAGTGTCGGTGGCTATTCAGTCCAATGGTATTACGCTGACTCATCCCACCATGTCTCCTTTGGTGTTGAAGTACTCTCAATTCTCCATGAGTGAAGTGCAAACGGGCGTCTGGAAAGACGAGTTCGCGGGTTACTCCACCACATCCACCGCCAATGCCTGGTTCAGTCACCTGTTAGGCGGGAATAAGCAATTGCTGTTTACGGGCGAAGAATCGTCGCCGCGTTACTCCCAAAGTGCGCAAACCCAGGTGAGTTTTGCGGATGGTTATCCGCTTTTGGTGATTTCAGAAGCCTCTCTGGAAGCATTGAACGAGCGCTCGCCCGATAAACACATCATGGATCAGTTCCGAACCAACATTGTCGCAAACGGTTGTGAAGCGTTTGAAGAAGACCGCTGGGAGAAAATCCGTATTGGTGGCGTGACGTTTCAGGTTGACCGTCCTTGCAGTCGCTGTGTGTTCACCACGCTGGATCTGGAAAGCGGTCGATTCCGTGTGAACGGCGAACCTATCACCACGTTGAGCCAGTTCCGAACCGACAAAGACGGCAACGTGAATTTCGGCATGAATTTGGTTGCGCTGAATGAAGGTTTGATTTCTGCAGACGATGAGATCAAAGTCCTCGAATACCGTGAGCCAGAAGTCTACGAAGACAACACCACGCCAAAACTGAACCTGAAGTGCAGCGATGTTGAAGAGGTTGCACGAGATTTTAAAACCTTCTGGTTTACCAGCCAGCAAGGCACGTTACCAAGTTACAAAGCCGGTCAGCATCTTCCTATTGAATTGGATATCGATGGCGAACGCATCCAGCGTCGTTATACGCTGTCTTCCTCGCCAACTCGTCCCGAAAAGCTGTCGATTTCCGTTAAACGTGTCGATGGTGGTCTGGTGTCAAACTGGCTTCACGACAATCTAAAAGCTGGCGACAAAATCAAAGCACAGCAACCGGACGGTCAGTTCCACCTAAGTGATGATTCAGGCAAGCGTCAGACATTGCTCTTGCTTTCTGGTGGTAGCGGTGTCACGCCCATGATGTCGATGCTTCGTGCTCTGGCAGATAACAACGAAATCAATGATGTGATTTTCCTGCATCAATGCAGTACAGAAGCAGATATTCCCTTCGCGGATGAACTGAAATCATTGGAAGATGCACACGCGGGTCTAAAAGTCATGACCATACTCAGTCAGCCAGCAGCGGATTGGCAGGGAATGTCTGGCCGCTTGAGTCAGGAACATCTGGCATTGTTACCAACACTGTCGCAGCGTGAAGTCTTTGTTTGTGGTCCTGAAGGGTTTATGGAGTCTGCCATGAATCTGCTGGAAACCTTGGGTGTGCCGGAAAGCCAACGTCATCAGGAGTTCTTCACTCCACCAACTGTGGGCAATGACGCGCCAGCGATGGAAGTGAACATAAACATTGAAGGTGAGTTCATCCGCGGTGAAAACCAGCGTCCGATTTTGGTTCAGGCGGAAGAGGCAGGTGTATATGTGGATTACAGTTGCCGTGCAGGTGTGTGTGGTTGCTGTAAGCTTCGCTTGGTCGAAGGTGAAGTAGAACAACCTGACATGCCAGCCCTGTTCCCCGGTGAGAAAGAAGACGGTCTTGTGCTCGCATGTTGTTGTATTCCAAAAGGTGACGTCACTTTGGTCAAACCTTAAGCAGATAGCGGAAAACTAAAGATTTTTTCCATCAGCTAACATTAATAACTGCCACCATAGGCTATCATGGTGGCAGTTATTTTTTGGGGAATACGCAGTTGCGACTGCAAGGAAAACATAATGACAAGCACAAACAAAAAAGGTGCATTGCTGTTTGCCGGCGGTTTACTTTTGGGCGGACTGGTGGCCACTAACCACTGGTCTTCGGTAGAAAATAGCATCTCCTTGCAACTTGATGACGTGAAGGCCGAGCTATCCGAGACAAAAGTTGCTTTGGCCGAAGCGCAGGAAGCGTTAGCGCAAGTCAACGTGCAAGGTGAAGCCGCGACAGAGCACGCTGAGTCACTCGCCCAGCAACTCGAAGAAAAGCAGGCTGAGATAACAGCATTGAAAGCGACGCTGGGTGAAAAATCCCGCGCTTACGCAGGCAAAGCGGGCGCATTGGAAAAGACATTGGAAGAAAAGTCTGTCGCCATTGCCCAGCTCAAAAAACGCGTTACGGACACCGACGTATTGTACGCTGAGCGTTACCGACTGACTAAAGCGGTCAGTGATCTGAATGAGAAGATCCTGAAAGGAGCGCACAAGCTGGAGCTCAGCCAGAAGGCATGCTCGGAGTTCAAAAAAGGTAATTCTTGGAACAAAGTATCGGAAAATGATTGCGATAACTTCAATGCACTAAAAGCCGAAAATAACGCCATGATTGAGCAATTTGACCATCTGAGCTCAGATCTCGACAAAGTGAAAAGGGAACTTTCAGCATTTGGTAATGTGCCACTTCCTGATCATCCTTAGGACCAAATGGGGGAGTCGAAAACCGGTCAATCCATCTCCCCATCACATTAAATTGCTTCCACAGAGACCAATAGGCTTGTTTAACAACTATGCTTATGGGAGTAAGGTCATATTTCTTTGAAAATTGCGTTATATTTCGTAGCCTTGCTTACAACAACAATTCCAATCAATAGAATACGCAGCCGGATTTAGGGGTGGAGATTTTGACAACCCGAGTATTAATCACCGACGACTCTGCATTAGCACGAAAGCAACTTGCCCGGTCGCTGCCAGCATTTGTTAATGCAGAAGTGACGTTCGCGGAAAATGGCAAAGTCGCCATCGAGCAGCTTCAGTCTTCCAGTTTCGATGTCATGTTTCTTGATCTGACCATGCCAGAAATGGACGGTTTTGAAACACTGGAAGTGATGCGAGCCAACAGCATCAATGTTCCTGTCTTCGTCGTATCAGGCGACATACAGCCAAAAGCGCAAGAGAGAGTGCTCTCTCTGGGCGCAAAAGCATTCGTACAGAAGCCCGTCAGTCAGGAAAAGCTGGTCGAGCTTTTACAACCTTTCAAGAAAAGCGAGCCTTCTACTTCACCTAAACCTGCTCAACCGCCGGTGGATATGAAAATTGGCCGCCGCGAAATGTATATGGAAGTGGTGAACGTGGCGATGGGTCGCGCCGCCGATTCCCTGGCGCGTTACTTTGACGTGTTCGTTCATATGCCGCTGCCACAGGTTAACGTGCTAGAGGTCAGCGAGCTCACCATGACCATCAAGCACCTCGCGAATAACGACAATATGAATGGTATTTGTCAGGGATTCAGTGGGGAAGGCCTCGCGGGTGAAGCCTTGATGCTGATCTCTGATTCCTCGATGAAAGACCTACTGGGTATTCTGGATTATCCGGACGATGGCACCATCGACAATGATCTCGAAGTGCTTGTTGATGTCAGTAACGTGCTTATCAGTGCGTTTCTTTCTGGTATCGGTGAGCAAGCGGGTTTGGTATTCGCGCAAAGTTACCCCGCCATTATTGGCCAACACCAATCGGTCGATAAGCTGGTGGAAAACATGCACGGTACCTGGAAGCGCACGGTGACAATCGAAGTGAGTTACGCCATTGACAGCACCAACATCAAGTGTGATTTGTTGCTGCTGCTGGTTGATGAATCCTTGCCGCTCTTAGACGCGAAACTGGCTTACCTGATGGATGACGAGGAGTAACCATGATTGACTCACCAGAATTTGAACAATTCAACTGGATGGTCGATATGGTTCAGAATATCGACATGGGTTTGATTGTTGTCGACCGCGATTTCAACATCCATATGTGGAATGGCTTTATGGTTCACCACACGGGCAAGCACCCAAATAAGGTGAAAGGCCAGTCATTGTTTGATGTGTTCCCTGAAATTCCGGAAAGTTGGTTCCGCGCCAAATGCCGGCCTGTGTTTGAGCTGAAATGCCGGAGCTTTGTGGTGTGGAAGCAACGCCCTTACCTTTTCCATTGCCGCAACGTTCGCCCTATCACGGGCGAGGCGAGCTTTATGTATCAGAATGTGACGCTAAACCCCATGGTGAATTTGCGTGGTGAAGCGCAACACATGTTCATCTCTGTGGCAGATGTGACGGGTGAAGCTTTGGCTTCTCAATAGCACTCTGCAGATAGAAAAATGCCAGCGTCATCGCTGGCATTTTTGTTTCCGACACTCAATTAATCACGCAGTGTTAACCGAACAGGTTAGGGCTGCCGCAGTCTGGTGCTTTTCGTGTTTGAGGTGGCAACTCGTTAATCGCCGTTTGCAGGTCTGCAATCCGGGTATCATGTGATGGGTGAGTGGAGAGAATTTCCGGCGGTGCGCCATCAGAAGCTTTTGCCATGTTTCGCCACAAGGCAACACTTTGGTTAGGATCGAAGCCCGCTTCGTTCATCAATCGCACACCAATCAAATCCGATTCTGATTCGTGGGTGCGGCTAAATGGAAGCAATACACCGACATTCACACCAAGTCCCAACCCCGCCATGATCAAATTGGCATCTGCGGTGCCTGACGCACCCAGTGCAATGCTGGTGATCTGCAAGGCGCTATTTGCAGCCACTTGGCTTGAAACGCGCTCGCTGCCGTGGTTTGCCATCACGTGACCAATTTCGTGACCGATCACAGATGCCAATTGATCTTGCGTTCTCGCGACTTTCAAAAGGCCGGTATAAACCCCGATTTTCCCACCGGGCAGTGCGAAGGCATTCACTTGGTCACTGTCGAAAACCACCACTTCCCATTTATCAAAATCCGGCTGGGGTGGCGTCACTTCCAAAATCGCATCGGTTACGCACTGTACGTAAGCATTGGTCTTTTTGTCCGTGCTGATTTTCTCGTTTTGTTTCAGTTCAGAAAAAGATTGTGCACCCAGTGTCGCCATCTCTGCACCCGAGACGAGAATAAACTGGCTGCGTCCGGTTGGCGAAGTCGTACAACCCGCAATCAACGCACTCAACAGCGCAGCAACGGCTGTATATTTGATTTTGTTGATTTTCATAACGCTATTCCTTAAGCCCTTAATAATCCTGGCTATATAGTATACCCAAACAACCTGAAGATACTCGCATTCAGAGGTCATCAATGCGTTTAATTCGAGGCAAATTCCGCGAGGAATAGTCATCCTATTTCCGTGGAATTTAACGAAGAAG